>NVTF01000126.1 GCA_002401485.1 Elusimicrobiota bacterium
GGAAGTCGATGCTGGCGCGGCGGTTGCCCGGAATTCTGCCGTTGTTGGACGGCAATGAGGCGCTTGAGGTGACGCAGATTCATTCGGTTGCAGGGTTGTTGGACCCTGCCAACGGCATCGTATGGTCGCGGCCGTTTCGGGCGCCGCACGCGACGGCCTCAACGGTATCGATGATTGGAGGCGGACCGATGTGTCGTCCGGGTGAGATTGTGTTGGCGCATCGAGGGGTTTTGTTTTTGGATGAGTTTCCGGAATTTCGTCGAAGCGCACTCGAGGCCCTACGGCAGCCGCTTGAAGACCGGACGGTGACCGTAACACGCGTTCGTGATTCGGTTCTTTTTCCGGCGGATTTTACTCTTGTTGCTGCCATGAACCCATGCCCCTGCGGCTGGCGTGGGAGTCGGGATCGCGAATGTGAATGTCAGGAACTCTCCGTTCGTCGTTATGCGGGTCGAATTTCGGGTCCGATGTTGGATCGACTGGATCTTAAAGTGGAACTGGCGCCTCTCTTTTTTACAGAATGGGTGAATGCCGGGGTGGTGCGGACGGAATCGTCCGCTGTTGTTGGGAGGAGGGTCGGGAAGGCGCGTACTTTGGCGCTGCAGCGCCGGACAACAACCGGGGCGGCAAGCAATGCTAGTCTACCCGCTGCGGGACTCAAGGATGTTTGCGGGTTGTCGCGATCGGATCTCAATGGGATGCGGCGAGAGGCGGTGAAGCGCGGGTTATCGGCGCGCTCGTTGGATCGCTCTCTTCGTGTTGCGCGGACGATCGCGGATTTGGCGGGTGAGCGGAATGTGGGGCCGGAACATTTGGCGGAAGCCCTGTTGTATCGGGCGGCCGGCCCGGCGCGGGCATGACGGAGCGACTAGGACTGGAGGTCTTATGCGAATTTTGATCGCGATCATGATGCTGAGCGGTGGTATCGCCGGGGCTCAGGAGACGGTGGTCGAGACGAAGCGGGAAACGATTCAAGAGGGCAGCGAACACGAAATCGTGAAAGCGGATACCCTCTGGGACCTGTCCATATATTTTTATAAGACGCCGTGGCTGTGGCCGCGCATCTACGAAGCGAACACCGATGTGATTAAAAATCCAAACATCATTTATCCAGGACAGGTGTTCGTTATTCCCGGCCTCGGAAAAACCGTGATGGTGACCGATCGGATTGTGAAGAAAACGCCGCCGCTTGTAGTCCCGCCGCTGCCGGAACCGGAACCGGAACCGGAACCGGAACCGGTGCCGAAGCTTCCCCCCGGCGAACCGGCAAATAATAACGGGTTAATGGTTGAATTCCCGAAGGGTCTCGCGGGCCAAACGGTTGGTATGCCGCGATTTAAAATGATCGCGGGGTGGAAAGCCGATGGAAAGGTTCTCGATTACCAAGGTAAAGAAAGCATGTCCGCTACGGGGGATCTTGTACGGGTATCGGTGACGAGCAAGTCGCGCGTGCGCAGACGTTCTCGTTTCATTATTTACCGCTGGTCGGCGCTTCGAGAGGATGAGGATCCCAATGGGGTTTATGTCCAGCAGGTAGGAGAGCTTGAGATTGTGCGTAAACTCAAGGACGGTGAATACCGGGCGATGGTCGTTAAATCGGGCGGTTCGATTCAACTGAATGACCTAATTAAGGCCGAATAGGGGCTCCCATTATGATGAGACTATTATTCAATAAGTGGTCGATTTTGATCATGCTTGTCTGCGGCGGCATTTATTACGTGCGCAATCATTACGATTATCAGGATCTTCTGAAGGTGGCGGCAAAGGATGAGGGCAATCCCCGTTCGGAGCAGATCGAATACTACGTGGGCATGATTTATTTCATGCGGGACGATTATGAGCGTTCCATCATTGCTTTCGACCAATTGCTTCGAAACCATCCGACCTCGTATTACGCGCCGAAAGCGCTCGCGCGGTCCGGGTTAGCGTATAAGGAATTTAATAAATACGATCAAGCGCGGGAAATGTATCATAAGTACCTCACGTATTTCCCCGACCATTCGATGAAGAATACGGTGCAAAAACGATGGACGCATATCAAATTCCAGCGCGGAGAAAAAATTCATCATCACCTCGATGAAGTGTATGAGGAAATTCCTGTGAAGGGGAAGCCCGATTAGTCCCTCTCTTTCGCTCCAGCCCTTCGCAACCCTCGTGAAAGGCTCGATGCAGAGGCGCGGGGTGGGACTTCGCGAATTATGCCGGGCGGCGGAACTCGATCCGTCCTTTCTCTCCAAGGTGTTGGCCGGGAAGCGAAATCCGCCGTCGGATGAAGAGGTTCTGCGCCGAATTGCTGTTGCTCTTGAGTTGGACCCTGCACGGTTAATTACCTTGGCGGGCAGAATTCCCTCGGAGTGGGCGCGTCTGTTCAACGACGAGTTCGCGTTTGAAAGGGTTGATCGTCTCCTGCGCGAGTCCCGGCCCGCGCGATCCCCGCGCATAGCCGCTCCGGCGCGATCCGATGATTTCGGTGAGGAATTGCTCTGATTCGTCGGCTCACGCCCGTCGATGATGAATTTCCTCAACTCCTTCTCGAAACGAAGGATATCCCCGCCTTTTTAACTGTTCTCGGCTCGTTGCCCCAAGGCTGCGCGATCGCCGTTGTTGGGTCGAGAAAACCTTCGGTCTACGCAAGACGCATGACTCGGAGGGTGGCCGCAGGTTTGGCGGAAGCTGGCGTCATTGTGGTGAGCGGTCTCGCACGCGGTATTGATACCGCCGCGCACGAAGCCGCCCTTGATGCCGGCGGGATTACGTGGGCGGTGTTAGGGTCCGGTCTTAAACGCATTTATCCATCTGAGAATGCGAAGCTGGCGCAGCGCATTGTTGCCGGGGGAGGGGCCATACTCTCTCAATTTGAACCCGCGGTTGGCCCGTCGCGGCACCACTTCCCCATGCGCAATAAAATCGTTTCGGGGCTTTGCCTCGGGGTGGTGGTAGTCGAGGGCACCGGGCAGTCCGGGTCGCTGATTACCGCGAGAAGTGCGGCGGATCAGAGCCGGGAGGTGATGTGTGTGCCCGGCCCCGTTGATACGCCGAGCGGGGAAGCTGTATATCGACTGCTTCGGGACGGGGCAACGCCGGTGCGCAATGCCGAGGATGTTCTCGAACATCTAGGGCTGCAATCCACCCCCTTGGGAGGCTCCCTCAACTTGACTAATGAGGAGGAGGGTGCTACCGTTGCCGAGTATAAAATTCTAGAATTGTTAGGTTCCAATTCACTAACCATCGAGGAGTTAATCGGCGAGACCGGATATAATCTACCCCATTTGCTCTCACTTCTATCCTACATGGAGGGAAAGGGGTCAATCGTACCGGTTGCCGGACAAGGATATGCCCGCAGCTAAGAAAAAAACCAAGAAAAAAGCAGCAAAAAAAGCCAAAAAGAAGACTTCTTCCAAAGCCTCAAGCAAGATCAGCGGAGCACTCGTTATCGTTGAGTCGCCTGCAAAACAAAGGACAATTTCACGATTTTTGAAGAAAGGCTACACGGTTACGAGCTCCTACGGTCACGTGCGCGACCTTCCTGAAAAGAAGCTGGGTGTGGATGAAGAGAAGGAATTTGAGCCCACTTATCAACTTTTAGCCCGAACCAAGAAGCTTCTTCCGGAGCTCAAAAAGCTCGCGAAGAAATCCGAATTTGTGTATCTCGCCACGGACCACGATCGCGAGGGAGAATCAATCGCCTGGCATCTGGGTCAAATTCTCGGGGTGCCCGCAGATCGTTTCCGCCGGATCACCTTCCATGAAATCACGCCGACCGCGATTCAGGCCGCGTTGGAAGCGCCGCGCGAAGTAGACATGGACCTGGTGCATGCCCAGCAGGCGCGTCGCGTCATAGACCGATTGGTGGGCTATAAACTTTCGCCCCTGCTTTGGAAAAAAATCCGCCGCGGTCTTTCCGCCGGGCGGGTGCAGTCGGTGGCTGTTCGACTGCTCGTGGAGCGCGACGCCGAGATCAAGGCTTTTGAGACCTCCGAATATTGGACATTAGGCGCCAAGTTCGAAAAAAAGGGAAAGAAGCCGGTATTTGAAGCACGTCTCGCTAAGTGGAAAGGAGGTAAGGTCGAGGTCACTAAAACCCACAAACTTTTCTCGGAAGATTATCGGGTTAAGTCGACGGTTTTTGATACCAAGAAGTCGATCGGCGCGATCGAGAAGGCCATGAAGGAGGGCTCCTTTAAGGTTGTTTCCGTCGATCGAAAAGAGGTTCGACGCCGGCCGACGCCTCCGTTTATCACGAGTACTCTGCAGCAGGCGGGTTCACAAAAGCTCGGATTTGCAGCGGAACGCACCATGCGCATCGCGCAGGGTCTTTATGAAGGTGTGGACACCGGGGCGGATGATCCCGCCGGTCTGATCACTTATATGAGAACCGACTCGGTGAATGTTGCGACCATCGCCCAGAAAGAAGCCCGTGAGTTCATCGACTCTGAGTTCGGCAAGGAATTTTTACCTGAGAAGTCGCCGGTCTATACGGGCAAGGTGAAGGGTGCGCAGGAAGCCCACGAAGCGATTCGTCCTACGAACGTGAAGCGTACGCCGGATTCGATTAAGAAACACCTCACCCCCGAGCAATTCAAGCTCTACTCGTTAATTTGGAAGCGTTTTGTCGCGAGCCAGATGAAGGAGGCTGTTTTCGATACGGTGGCCGCCGACATCGAGAACGGCGATGCGATTTTCCATGCGACTGGTCGAACCCTGAAGTTTGAAGGGTTCTTGAAGGTGCTCAAGGATAAACAAGAGGACAAGCAGGACGAAGAGGAAGGGATTGGTGATGCCAAGGACCGCCGTCTTCCGGAGATGGCTGAGGGTGACTCGGTGAATCTGAAGGACCTCCTCTCGGAAGAGCACAAAACCAGTCCACCTCCGTTCTACAACGAAGCGAGTTTGATCCGTGCGTTGGAAAAACACGGAATCGGGCGTCCGTCGACCTACGCCCCGACCATCAAGACGGTTATTGATCGCGGCTACGTTCGCCGCGGGATTAAGGACCGGCGCCTTACACCGAGCGACCTCGGTATACTCGTGATCGGGCAGCTCAATAAACATTTTGCCGAACAAATGGATCTGGGTTATACGGCAACCGTTGAGCAGCAGCTCGATGGCGTGGCCGAAGGCAAGGATCGCTGGCAGGAAGTGGTCGGCAACTTCTACGATCCATTCAAAAAGGCCCTCGATGAGGCCGTGGATAAAATGGAGGATTGCCGCGTTGAGCCGCAGGAAACCGACGAAATTTGCCCGCTGTGCCAGGATAAAATGCTGATCCGGGAGAGTCGTTTTGGAAAATACCTCTCGTGCACGCGTTTCCCCAAATGCCGCGGTAAAATCCAACTTGATGGCGACGGGAAAAAGGTGGTGCCGGAGAAAACCGAAGAGGTTTGTGATCTGTGCGACAAACCCATGGTGATTCGCTCGGGCCGCAAGGGGCGTTTCCTTGCCTGTTCGGGATATCCGGGCTGCAAAAATACCTACTCTCTCGACGCCAACGGCAATAAAATTGAGGGTTCCCGTCCGATTATCACCTCGCGTCCCTGCAACAAGTGCCAAAGTGCGATGTGGATGCGTCTGGGCAAACGGGGTCATTTCCTCGCCTGTTCGGGATTTCCGAAGTGCCGCAACCTGAAACCCCTGTCAAAGGACGACGCTCAAAAATTCCTGGATGAAGACGCGGTTAAACGTGCCGCGATGATCAAGGAAAAAGAAAAAACGAAAGCCCAAGCCGCCGTGGCCGTTGCCGCCTCCGGGGAATCGGAAGCGGCTCCCGACGCTGAAGAAGCGAAGAAGGAAGCTGCGGAGTCTTAAGTCGTGAAGCTCCGGGTCCAGCGTTTTCTTACGGCGCTGCGGTCTCGTCGCAACTTTTCCGAACACACCCTGCGGGCCTATCGGCTCGACTTGCGTGAATTCGAGCGGTTCTGTACGGGCCGAAGGGTAGGCCCAACGGCGCTGAGCCGCCGTGACGCGCGTGCCTATCTCGCCGACTTGGGCGGGCGGGGTTTGGCCCGCGCCTCCCTCCTCAGAAAGTTGTCCGCCGTACGTTCGTTTTGTCGATTTCTGCGCGAGGCGGGTGAACTCAAGACCGATCCCTTCCTTAATCTCCCGATTCCGAAGGTCGAAAAAAAACTGCCGCGTTTTTTATCCAAGCGTGAAGTGGACAGCTTGTTGGAAGCTTCCGGGTCAGGTCCCGAATGGGTTCGCCTGCGGGACCGGGCTCTCTTGGAGTTATTGTATTCCAGCGGTTTGCGGCGTGCCGAACTGACGGGGCTCAACGATCCTGACCTCGATTTTATGGGGGGTACCGCTCGTGTTTTTGGTAAAGGGGCGCGGGAACGGGTTGTTCCGGTCGGGAAGGCCGCCTTAAAAGCGCTGCGGGTCTATCAGCGGGCGCGACCCCCGTTTTCGGCTTCGGTTCAGGGGAAGCCGGTGTGGCGTAATGCGCGCGGGGGCCGCCTCTCCGACGGGGGCGTCGCCCTTGTTGTAAAACGCTGGGCAAAATCATCTGGATTGCTGAAGTCCGTTGCGCCTCACGCGCTGCGGCACAGTTTTGCGACCCACCTGTTGGATGGGGGCTGCGATCTTCGGGCGCTGCAGGAGATGCTCGGGCATAAAAACCTGGCGACCACTCAGATTTATACCCACACCTCCTTAGAGAGCTTAAGGAAGGTCTATCGGAAAAGTCACCCACGGGAGAAAGGGGATTTGTGACCGCGCGTGAGCCGATGCGCGACAAGATCGCGATCCTGATCGATGAAACCGGGTGTGAACGGGGGGAAGCGGAACTTGCTCTCCAGCTCACGGGTTACGACGTGCAGGCCGCGGTGCAGGCTGTTCCTCGGTTGTTTCAGAATATCGGGATTTTTAAGGGAAGATTCTGCGCCCGCTCCGAGTCGTTGTACGGCTTGTGGATAGGCATTCTTAATTTGAGAGAGCAGCGGCTGCTGCGCGCACGGGCGGTGATTTCCTATAACCCGGCGGTATTTGCCACCGAACTCGACCAGCATTGGTTTGATTTCGAGGCGCGCCTTTACGCCTGTCGTTTATGGGCGGGCTCGCTTCAGCCGTTGAGTCAGGAAATTGAAGCGGTTCTTGCGGATCTGTTTGCCTCCAAGGAGGCGCGTGGATTTTACGGCGAGGATCCGGTTGAAGAATCGGAGTTTCAGGGGCTTGAGCGTCTCTTGGCGCGGAGGCTGGGCGGGACGGTGGACCTTGAGGTCCGCCAGGACGTGTTGGACATGGGGCAGTTTCAGGAGGTGGTTCCGCGCGGCGAAACGGACGCCGCTCCGGAGCCGGCGAAAACCCGGCTCCGGAGGATACAAACGGGGGTGGGGGCCGAGCCGTTGATTTTGCAAATCGCCGTGGAACCCGATCACGAAGGCACGCCGGCCGGCGAGTTGTTGTCGGGGGACCATATCCCGGTCACGATTAATGATACCCGGGATATCGGACGTTACCTCGCGAAACTGCTAGGCTCCACAGGGGAGGAAGGCGGGGCACCGCTTCTAGCGCCTGTCGAAGCGATTGAGCAGGGCGTCAATGAGGTTCTGGTGCGTGTGCGTTTCTCCGCGGGAGTTTGCGGCGATATTGCATTGCCGCCGGATCTCCGGGTCCGCGTGGAGCGTCAGCCGGGGGCCCAGCCGTGGTGGAAAAAGATATTTGGGGGGTAGGGTGAAAGTGTCGAAGACTTTATCGGTTGTGGGCGTGCAGTGGGGGGATGAAGGAAAGGGCAAAATTGTGCATTTGCTCAGCCGCAAGTCGAAGTGGATTGTTCGGTATCAGGGCGGCAATAACGCCGGACATACCGTGGTTTTTGGAGGCAAAAAATACGCCCTCCATCTTGTTCCTTCCGGAATTTTGGTTCCCGGCAAAAAGGCCGTCATCGGCAACGGCGTTGTTGTCGACCCGAATGCCTTGCGCGAGGAAGTACGGATGCTGTCCCGTCGAGGGATCTCGGTCAAAGGCCGACTGTTTGTCAGTCCGTTGGCCCATGTCATCCTTCCCTATCATATCCTTCTCGACGTGCTCCGTGAGGAAGGGGGGCGCGGCATCGGAACAACCCGCCGCGGAATTGGTCCGTGCTACGAGGACAAGGTTGCGCGCATCGGCATTCGCATTGTCGATTTCCTGGAACCGGATACGTTTAAGGCGCTTGTGGACAAGGTGCTCAAGGTGCGGGAAGCGGAGCTTTCCCGCTCCATGCCGATTAGAAAAATCCGTGCCGAAGTGTTTAAGGGGTATGACTCGCTGCGGCGATTTTTAAAACCCTTTGTGGCTGACACTTCAAACCTTTTAAGCCGCGCGTTGGAAAAGAAAGAGAAGGTGCTGTTTGAAGGCGGTCAAGGCGCGATGCTCGATCTTGATTTCGGCACCTATCCGTTTGTGACATCCTCTAATACCATCGCGGGCGGCGCATCCGCCGGTGCGGGGGTAGGGGCGGGTCACTTAAACAACGTGCTTGGAATTATGAAGGCCTATACCACGCGTGTGGGCCGCGGGCCGTTTCCAACTGAAAAGTTCGGGACCGTTGCGGATTATATTCGATCGGAAGGCAAGGAATATGGAACCACCACCGGTCGCCCGCGGCGCATCGGTTGGCTTGATCTCGTTCAGTTGAAACTCGCGCTTCAGGTTTCGGGTGCGACCCAGATTGCGATGACCAAGCTCGATACCTTGACCCGCGTGCATCCGCTGAAGGTTTGTGTCGCCTATAAGTTGGGGAAGAAAAAGTTAACAAGTTATCCGCCTTCGCGGTCCGCGATTTATGATGTCGAACCGGTTTATACATCGTTCCCCGGATTTAGCGGCGACATCTCTTCCTGCCGCAAGTATTCTGATTTGCCTAAAGGCGCGCGCGACTATGTGCAATGGATCGAAGCGGAGCTGGGTGTTCCGATTACGATCGTGTCGGTGGGTCAGGATCGCGATCAAACCATCGTCCGGAACAAGAAAGCGGTCTGGTTGTAGGCTTAGCCTATTGGCAAAACGGCATGTTTTCGCGCCTCGGGCGCGATGCCCATGGTTTTGCTTCGCAAAACCATGGGCCTGAAACGGCAAAAACTTAAAAAGTCCTTATTCTTTTCAACCTCGAACTAGCCCCGGGGCTAATGCCGGTCACTTAAGCTCTTTTGTGTCGAGAATTTATAAAATCTTCTTGCCGAGAGGAGACTCTATGAATCTTAATTCCT
>NVTF01000127.1 GCA_002401485.1 Elusimicrobiota bacterium
CGCGGCGCATGGATTAAAGCGAAGACCCCCCCATTTAATCCAGAGTTTGCAGTGGGTTTTGAACGCGGCGGGGACAACTTCTCTTCGAAAGAAGAAAAATCGACAACGTTTGGGATTTCCCAGAAGCTCGAATTATTCGGTAAACGCGGACGCCGCAAGGCCGCCGCGCGCCATCGCTGGGATGGGGCCAAGGCGCGGCTCCGGCGCGCCGAGAGGGTGCTGGCGGTTGAAGTTTCCCAGAGTTTTCGAAGGATGCTGACTCTCGGCCAACGCGAAGCTGTGTTTAAGGAGATCGCCGCTTTCGATAAAGAGATGAGAGACGCGGCCAGGGTCCAGTTTAAAGAAGAACGCATCTCCCAACTATCGCTGGACCTGATCGAGCTGGAGTACAACCAGTTCAATATTGAATATCTCGAAGCACAGTCGGAGCGCCGGCAGGAGTCGTATTCGTTTTTGCGGCTTCTGGGTCGAAACCCCGATGATGAAATTGAGCTGGAAGCAGGTGTTGATTTGAAACCCTTGGTCCTGGACGTCAAACACTTAGAAAAATTGGCCTTGTCTCATCGCAGCGACTATGCCGCCGGCGGCTTTGAAATTAAGGCGAACACCGCCGAGCTCGCGCTTGCTCGCAAGGAACGTTTGCCCAACCCTACAATCGGTCTGGAAATCGGCTCGGAAAGCAGTGTGATTGAAGGCGACGATTTTGTCGGCACGGCGTCGGTCGTGGGGGGCATTGAACGGGTAGATCAAAAAGACAAACGCATTGGCTTGCAGTTCAGTCTGCCGTTGCCTTTGTTTAACCGCAATCAAGGGGAAATCGCAGAAGCCGAGGCGCATGTGCAGCTGTCGCGGCGTTCGCAAGAGGATCTTCGCAATAAAATTGCCACCGATGTGCGAAAAGGAGTCGCGAGGCTGCAGTCCGCGCAGGCCGCGGTCGCCCTCTATCAAACGGTGGAACCCCGTTTAAATAAGGATCTCGTTTTGGTTCGAAAGGCGTTTGGGGACGGGCAAATCGCAATTGAGGTTTATTTGGCCCAAAAGGATCGTTTTGTGAACGGGAAGTTGGATTATCTGAAGTCGTTGGAGCGGCTCGCCTCGGCGCATTCTGAATTAGAAAAGGTGGTCGGTCACTCGTTGGAGCAAGCCTTGTAAAGGCGGGAATAATTTCATGACTAAAATTTTGATGACGATGATCCTATCGCTGATGCTCCCCATCGGTGTTTTTTCCCATGACGGCGAGTCCCATGCCCAACCCGATATCGCGGTCGTTTCGCTGGCCACCGAGGGCCTGATTGCGGAGTTCGCTGAAAACGAGAGTGTGGAGTTGGCGCTCAAACACACACCTCTTGTTCCGGGGCAGCTTTCGGAGTGGACGATTTATCTCTCGGATTATGAGACAAACGCGCCGATTAAAAACGCGTCTCTGGTCCTTTCTATTCGGGGGCAGAAGGATTCAAACGTCGAAGCAACTGCGACCAAGGTTCCGGGCGTGTATGCGGCGAAACTTTTATTTTCCGAAATGGGAGAACATTCGGTCATCGTCCAGATCAGTTCCGAAGAGCTGGATGAAATTCTCACTCTTGACTCTGTTCAAGTCGGACTTTCCAAGGCGCATCGTCATGCCTCCCGGGGGGGACCCAAGAAAATCGTTTTTGCCGTCGGCTTCGCGGGTTTGTTAGCGGGGATATTCTTGGTCTGGAGACGGTCTCGAGCCTTAAAAGCGGCGAGTGTTTTTGCCGCCGTCGTGTTGGGCGCTACGACCGTTTATTCCCATGGGGGAGAAGACCATGGGGAGGGCTCCTTTGGCGGCTCCGAGGCGGCGGCCGTCGGCCAACCGATTCACATGTCCAAGGAGTCGCAGTTTTTACTGGGCGTGCGCACCGTGCTTGTTGAAAGCAGCGTTCTTAAGAAGCGCGTGAAGACCTTGGGCAAGGTTGTGGCGAGGCGGGAAGGAAAAGCGGATATTTACCCGCCGCGCTCGGGCCGTATTATTGCCCACGACGTGCATTACCGGGTACCGCGAATCGGCTCTCGGGTGAAGGCCGGACAAATCGTGGCGGAGATTCAGACGGTGAGTTCCTATCACGTGAAGACCCCGATTTCAGGGGTCGTGATTGAATTGAACTTTGCGGTCGGCGAGCAGGTGGATGTTTCCCGTAAGCTGTTGACCATCCTGGATCCAAGTGTCTTGTGGGTGGAGGCGAGTATCTTTGAATCCGATCTCCGGGCCGTGGAAGATTCCCGCGAGGCGGTGATTTCAAGTTCTGTTTATCCCGAGGAAACCTTTCGGGGAAAATTAGTGGCGCTTTCGGCGGTCTTTGATGAGGCTACGCGGTCAGTGAAAGCGATCTTCGAGTTTCCTAATACCGATGAACGGCTCCGGCCGGGCATGTTTGTGGATGTTTCCATTGAGGCCGAAGCGAAGGAGGAGGCCCTCGCGGTGCCTAGCGCCGCGGTATTGGATAAAGAAGGCATGCGTGTTGTTTTTGTTCATACCCATGTCGAAGAATTTGAAATGCGAGAGGTGCATTTGGGGGGACGGTACGGAAACCTGATCTCCATAAGGTCCGGTGTTGCTGAAGATGAGCGGGTTGTGACGGTGGGTGCGTACCAACTGCTCACCGCTCCAAACCGCGGGAAGTAGCCATTATGCTTAACGGGATCATACGCTTCTCACTTCAAAACCGGATGTTCGTGGTTGCCGGCGCGGCCCTCTTATTCGTGTACGGCACGTACGCCGCCCTGCAGCTCCCGGTCGATGTATTTCCCGATTTAAATCGTCCTACCGTGACGATTCTGACCGAAGCCGAAGGGCTTGCTCCGGAAGAGGTGGAGACCTTGGTAACCCTGCCTATTGAGGTCACGATGAACGGCGCTCCCGGTGTCAAACGCGTGCGATCGGCCTCCGGTGTGAGTCTTTCCCTGATTTATGTGGAGTTCGATTGGGGAACCGACATCTACGTGGACCGTCAACTGGTCAACGAACGCCTTCAGATTGCGGCTGACAGTCTGCCTAAAGGCATCACGCCTGTCATGGGACCGATCTCCTCGATCATGGGCGAGATCATGCTCATCGGACTCTCCGCGGATGAAGGTTCCATCTCTCCTTTAGAGCTGCGCACCCTTGCTGATTGGGTGGTGCGTCAGCGTCTTCTTACAATCCCGGGTGTGTCCCAGGTCATTTCGATCGGCGGAGGGCGCAAGCAGTACCAGATTTTGGTGTCCCCGAAAAAACTTGCCGCCTTCGGCCTGTCCCTCAAGGAAGTGGAGTCGGCGGCCGAACTCTCGCAGTCCAACACTACCGGCGGTTTTATCGAAAGCCAAAATCAGGAATGGTTGGTACGCAATATCGGCCGCACCTCTTCCCTCGAGGATATTGGAAACACCGTGGTCGGATATCGGGAGGGCACGCCGATTTTGCTCAAACATGTCGCCGAGATTCGATTCGGTGCGCAGATCAAACGGGGGGATGCCTCCGTCAACGCGCGCCCGGCGGTCATTCTTGCGGTTCAAAAACAGCCCGGCGCCAATACGGTGACCTTGACCCGTGAGGTTGAGGCCGCGATTCGGGATTTGGAGGGCACCTTCCCCAAAGGGGTTCATATCACGGAGCTCTTCAAACAAGCCACCTTTATCGAGGCTGCCATCCACAACGTTGTGGAGGCCCTGCGCGACGGCGGTATTTTAGTGGTCGTGGTTTTGTTTATTTTTCTGGCGAACTTTCGGACCACCTTTATTACCCTAACGGCCATTCCTCTATCGTTTATTGTGACCGGGCTGATTTTTAAGTTCTTCGGTCTTTCCATCAACACGATGACCTTGGGCGGGTTGGCGGTGGCTATCGGGGAATTGGTGGATGACGCGATCGTGGATGTCGAAAACGTTTTTAGACGTTTGAAAGAAAACCACCATAAGAAGGAGAAGCGGCCCGTCCTGCAGGTTGTTTACGAGGCGTCAACGGAGATCCGGTCCTCGATTGTCTTTGCGACCATCATGGTGATTCTGGTATTTATTCCGCTCTTCGCCCTTTCGGGCATCGAAGGACGGCTTTTTGTTCCGCTGGGCATCGCTTATATCGTTTCTATTTTGGCGTCCTTGCTGATCTCCTTGTCGGTGACTCCCGCGTTGTGTTCTTATCTTCTTCCAAATTCCAAAAGCATGGACGAGAAAGAATACGGCAGCAAATTCGTGCAGTGGCTTAAAGAGAAAGACGAGAAATATTTGCTGAAGCCGGCCTTGGAGCACACCAATCGTGTTCTGGGCGCAGCGGTGATTGCGGTGATGCTCGCGTTGGCCCTCATCCCATTTCTGGGGCGGGAGTTTTTACCGCCGTTTAATGAGGGAACCGCGACCATTAATATTTTATCGGCGCCGGGCACCAGCCTCACCGAGTCCAATCGCCTCGGGACCATCGCAGAAACCCTGCTATTGAGCGTGCCGGAAGTGGTTTCAACCGGACGACGAACCGGGCGCGCCGAACTCGATGAACACGCGGAAGGGGTTCATTCTTCCGAAATCGATGTGGATTTTAAGAAGTCCGACAGAAACCGATCGGAAATTTTGGGTGAAATTCGAGCCAAATTGTCTCAGATCCCCGGTGTCGTTCTCAATATCGGACAGCCGATTTCCCATCGCTTGGACCATCTTCTTTCCGGGATCAAGGCTCAGGTCGCGGTGAAGTTGTTCGGTTCGGATTTGCCGACCTTGCGCGCCAAGGCGGCGGAAATCCAGGCCTTGATGAGCGGCATCGATGGGGTTGTGGATTTGCAGGTGGAAAAGCAGGTGCTCATCCCGCAGATAAAAATTCGGATCAAACGAGGCGCCGCGAGTCGTTACGGCATTCAGGTCGGCGATTTGACCGAGCTCCTCGAAACAGCGTTTAACGGCGAGGTCGTCGGGCAGGTTCTGGAGGATCAACGGACCTTTGATATGGTCGTACGGTTTGATAAAGAGGCTCGTAGCAGCGTCTCCGCGCTGCGGTCGGCATTGATCGATACGCCGTCGGGCTCTAAAATCCCGTTGTCCACCGTCGCTGATATTATTGAATCCAAGGGCCCTAACATCATCCAACGCGAAAATGTGCAGCGCCGCATCGTCATCCAATGCAACGTCGCGGATCGGGATTTGGGTGCCGTGATCACGGAGATGCAGGAGAAAATAAACAGTCATGTAAAATTGCCGGAGGGGTATTTCATCACCTACGGCGGTCAATTTCAGAGTCAGCAGGCCGCGACCCGGACCATCGCGTTTTTAAGCCTGTTCTCCTTGGTGGGCATGTTCCTGGTTCTATACACCCATTTCCGGTCGGGACGCATTGTCGCCCAGATTCTCCTGAACATTCCTTTCGCGCTGATCGGCAGTGTAGCCGCCTTGTATGTGATGGGCGAAACCCTCTCGATTGCCGCCCTCGTCGGTTTTGTCACGTTGACGGGCATCTCCTCGCGCAACGGCATCCTGATGCTGTCGCACTATATCCACTTGGTGGAAAAGGAAGGGGAGGATTTTGACAAGGCGATGATCATCCGCGGTTCCCTGGAACGTCTGGTGCCGGTGCTCATGACGGCCGTTACGACGATCATCGGCCTCATCCCTTTGGTGCTGGTCAAGGACGCCCCCGGAAAGGAAATTCTTTATCCGGTCGCGATTGTTATCCTCGGCGGTTTAACGAGTTCGACATTTTTGGATATGATTGTGACCCCTGCGGTTTTCTGGAGATTCGGCCGCAAGGCTTTGGATGATTATCGGGCAGCGACTGCACAAGAGACTATCCGTTTGCAGTAACAGAGGAAAGACATTATGAAGAGATTCATGATCACAGCCATGGTGCTGGGTTTGTCCGTTGGGGCGTTCGCGCATGAAAGGCACGAGCCCGTAGAGAAGAGAACGGAGGATGCCCGAAAAATTGAAAAGATTGTACGGCGCGTCGCTAAGGCGTGGGGCAAGGCGGATGGGAAGACCTTTCGTCGCTATTACGTCGCGGACCCGAAGATTCGCATCATTGAGTCCGGCGGTCAGAACACGGGCGTGGAGGATCTTGTTGAAAATCATGTCCTGCCGGAATGGGAGCATTTTAAGAAAATGAAGGTGACGATCCATGGGGTGGATATATTTCTCTCCGAGGATCGTCAACATGCCTGGTCGATCAGCGACAACGAATTTAAGGCCGAGACTCACAAAGGACGCAAAATCCATTCGCGTGGATTTGAGACCGTCATTTGGGCCAAGGTAAAAGATGACTGGCGGATTGTCCATTCCCATTCTTCTTCTCGCCGAGTCAAGCATTGACTTGGAGGGGCCTGATATCTTAAACTCTACATGCCTGGCCCGATGGGGTCATAATCATAATTTTGGCATAAACGAAATAAACTAGGCCTTTTGACCCAACACTTCACTCCTAACCTCCATTACCCTATCTTAATGAGGCGTCTTCTACCCCTCGGGGCCGCCCTGGTTTTCGCCCTGTTTCCGTTGACAGGGACTCTCCAGGCGCATAAATCCGATCTTTCCGTCCACGGTGATCTTCGCGATGCTCCGCGCAGCCGCAAAGGCCGTGGTTTAAGCACATGGACTCCCGCCGAGGTTAAGGCCGGCTTTTGGAAGAACATCTACCGATTGGAAGCCATGAACGCGATGTACACCGACCGTCACGGCGGCCGGCAATACGTCGAAAATATCCGCAAATATCTGAAGCGTTTGCCCCAAGAGTCCCGGCAGGACTTGATGAAGCGGTTTTTGGGGATCAGCTATTCCTACCATGTTAAGGAAAATACCGAGGTCTCTCCGTCTCGCCGGAACCGCCATCAGCGCCGGTTTAATTCCATGGTGCGGGACTATTATGAATTGGCCCAACGGGAACGAATCCAAAACGGAAACTCCACATATGAGGAACTATTTTCCAGTATCCGCATGCTCGCAAACGTCGGCCCGGAAGGCGTCAAACTCGCTCTGGAACTCACTCGCCTGGCTCCGACCAACTCTCATTTGCAGGCGGACTTGGGCCAGGATTATTTAGACTCCGGCGAAATTGATAAGGCTATCGATTCCGCCCAGCGATCGGTCGAATTGAACCCGCTTTCCCCGGAGCCGCATCGCA
Organism: Elusimicrobiota bacterium; assembly: GCA_002401485.1. Classification (GTDB taxonomy): domain Bacteria; phylum Elusimicrobiota; class Elusimicrobia; order UBA1565; family UBA1565; genus UBA1565. The sequence continues at coordinate 7,094 of NVTF01000127.1, forward strand.
CCCTCGCACAAGCGAAGTATCAGCAAGAGGATTATGCCGGCGCCTATCACGCGGCTAGACGTGTGCTGACCCTTGAGCCGAAAGACAGCATCGCTTTTTCAATCATGAAGCTCTCCAAATCGCGCGTTCCGGATCTCGGGCAGACGCCGGTGGAAGAAGTGGATGAGATCCCGGATTCCGCATCCTCGATGGGGCTTGGGGGTTTGTCCCGGCTCGCGCGTCGCTATACCGACGTCAAGGATCGGACCTACGACGCGGCGGCAACACCCTTTACCGCTGTGACCGGTGCCGCCTCAACGCGAAACCTGGCTTTATTCCGACTCGACCAGCAACTTAAGATGGAGATTCAAAAAGGCGACAATGACCGTGCTGTTATTCTCGCGACGCGGGCGCTGCAAAAACACCGCGGCAATTGGGTCGCGTTGTTTCGGCGTGCGCAGGCGGAACTCCGCCGGGACAATCTTGACGAAGCGTTAACCGATACCACCCAAGCGCTCGTCCTTGCGGGGGATGAATCGAGTGCGGTGCTCCTAACCCTTCACGCACGGGTCCTCAACCGCCTTGGGCGCCACGACGAGGCGCTGACCGCGTCGGAGGCGGCGCTTCTTGTGGGCATTGAGGATGCTAAAGCCCGGGCGCGGACTCTTTTCCAAAAGGCATGGGCGCAGTCGGGGGTCGGCAGCAAGCGCGACTCACTTTCTTCGTTGGCGCGCGCCGCGAAGCTCGACACCCGCTATGTTGCATTTTATCAGGAGCTGCTGCGGCTCCCCGACGAGAACAACATGACCCTGATGTTCTCGGCGCAGGATAGTTTTGGCGCCCGCAGCGCGGCGCAATTAGTTTCGGCTAAGAAACCCGTCGATCCCAAGACGCGGACAGTGCGCATCATGATGTTCACTCTCGCGGGGGGGATTCTGGTCGCTCTTGGCCTGCTGCATGTTTTTTCCGGCACGCGCCGCCGCACCGGCGGGGCGGCCTCTCTAGCCGCTTCAGGGCCGGAGGACGGCCTGATTGCGGGAACCTACCGAATTACCCGCAAGATCGCCCAGGGAGGCATGGGCATCGTGTTCGAGGCTGAAGATGTGCATCTCGAACGGCGCGTGGCGATCAAAAAGATGCGCGGAGAAATTTCTCTGGATCGGAAAGAACGGGAGCGCTTCCTGCGGGAAGCCCGCATTGTCGCGCGCCTCAAACATCCCAATATAGTCGAGATCCATTCCGTCGTTGGGGATGGGGACGACATCTTTCTCGTTTTCGAATACGTTGATGGGCATACCATCGATCAATATATCACCAACTATACCCGTATCCCTTTCGACCAGGCCGTTCGCATCGTTCAAGGAGCCGCCGCGGCGTTGGCCTACGCCCACAAGAAGGGCGTGATCCACCGGGATCTCAAACCGTCCAATATCATGATTTCCGGTGAGGGCATGGTGAAGGTGATGGACTTCGGCGTCGCCCGTCAGGCGAAAGAAACAATGTCGAACGTCATCTCGCAAACAATTTCAGGAACACCGCAATATATGCCGCCGGAACAGGAGCAAGGACGTGTTTTGGAGTCTTCCGATGTCTACGCCCTCGCGGTTTGTTTCTACGAGATGGTGACCGGCGAGATGCCGTTTGCCGGAACCGCGGGCGGAATGTCGATCAACAAAATCCGCCGACGATTCAAACCCGCCACCGAGCGCAATCATGCGCTGCCCACCGGTCTCGACCAAGTCCTGGAGTGGGCGTTGGAACCTGATCCCGAGAGGCGCTGCCAGGCGCCGATGAAATTCTCAGCGGCGTTGGAGTCCCTGCTCCCGTCAAAAGTCGGCCCCTTCGCTTAGTTAGGGGGACAGGTACTATGCATTTAGCTTTTGGATAAAAAAGGCCCGCGCATATGCGCGGG
>NVTF01000128.1 GCA_002401485.1 Elusimicrobiota bacterium
TGTACGCGACGATGGATCCATCGGTTGCGAAGTTGATTATTGATCACAGGCTGCGAAACGAAAAGCGATCAATCACGGTTTTATTCGCCGATCTCGCCGACTTTACCAAGACCGCGGAAGGACGTCCGCCGGAAAGCGTGATTGAGGATCTCAACCGGTTGTTTTCCGAGGTGGAGCCCGTGCTCACTCAGTATCACGGGCACCTCGACAAATACTTGGGAGATGGTTTGATGGCGGAGTTCGGAGTGCCGTTTTCCACAGAGCATCACCAGTTGCTTGCTGTGATGGCGGGGCTGCGCATGCAGGCGCGGCTGAAGGAAAACAGTTTCCCGGGAAAAATCCGCATCGGCATTGCCAGCGGTACGACGATTGTAGGGTTGGTGGGCTCCGAACATCGCAAAAACTATACCGCCATTGGGGACACGGTCAATCTTGCCTCGCGGCTCGAAGAAATGTGCCCCGTCAACGGCGTGCTCATCGATGAAGGGACAAACAAAAAAGTTTCGCATTGGTTGAACACGTGGCGTATCCGCGTTGGGCTCAGCGTGGATGAAACAAAAAATCTTGAAGCCAGGCTCTCCTTTCTTTTGGACGCCATTGCAGCTGCCCCGACTTCAAAATTGTACCAAGAGGCCGCAAATTTATGTTCGGAGCTCGGGGATATGAGCCGTGCTCTTGTATACCACCGGAAGGTGCTTGAGATGGATCCCTCGCAGCAGGGGCCTCAGCAGCGTGCCATCGCCGCCGCCCTTCTGACCGGAGATGAACGGGGGTTTGTCACGGTGAAAGGAAAGAAGGAGCGTGTGGCTGTTTACGAAGTGACGGGTCTTCGCGACCCGCTTGCCGATATGAAACGCATTCCCGGAAAGGTCGCAGAGGCCTTCCAGCGCGTTAGCAAAGGGGTTTGGCTGCCGCGCGATGAGGTTCAGTCCGTTGAAGCTGTGGAAGGGTCACTCGGGCATGCGGAGGTTGCGGCGGCGATCGCCGTTGCAATGGCCGATAAAATGGGTTTGAGCGAGAAAGAGCAGCGGGACTTGCTCATGGCATCGTATATGCACGATATCGGCAAGAAAGGCATCCCCGAATACCTGCTCGCGCGGGAAAATACGTTGAATGAGCTCTCCAAGGGCGATCAAGATCTGGTCCGGGGTCATGTTCAGGATGCCGAGGTCGTGATTCAGGACTCGGGATTGCCGCGAACCGAAGAGGTGCTTGCCGTGATCCGCCAGCACCACGAGCGTTACGATGGAACAGGGTATCCCGAGGGCATTGGGGGCGACGACATTTTGCTGGGCGCGCGCATACTCGCGATTGCAGACGCTTATGAGGCTTTAACAGGGTGGCGCTCCAATCAGGAACCGATAACCGCCCATGCCGCCGTCGAAGAAATTCGTCGTGACAGCAAAGAAGGGGGAGTCGACCCCAAAATCGCCAAGGTATTTTTGGACGTAATGCGGGACGTTTCTTAGGCCCTTCTTCCCTGCCCGCCCGTTCCGCGCCCTTTCTTTTTTTTCCCTTGGGGGGATTTTTTCTTCTTTTTAACGGCAGCCCGTTTTTTGGCTTTTTTGGGTTTTTCTTCGTCCGCGTCTTCGTCCGATTCCGTTGCTGCGCGGACGCCGGCCGCACCGGCTTCGATGCCTTGGGCGATGAGTCCAAAAATTCCGCCTGCGGCTTCCGTTACCAATGTGCTGGCGGAACGCTGAACCTCTTCAATGCGTTGGCCAAGGCGTTTAACTTTGATGCCGTCGGGCGTTTCCAGTGAAGAAGAATGCGCCTCGCAATTTGAACATTCGAGGGTGCTCAGGGCAATGAGATGGGCGCAGCTCGCACAGAGGTCAACCCCGGCGCGTTCGCGAAACATGCGTTTGCGAAACCCCATCTCAAAAACAACGCCGTCGGTTTCAACAGCGCTGAGTCCGCAAGCGAGGGACAGTTCCGTAAGGGCGCGCGTTTTTGAGAAGGAGATGCCTTTGCTGCCGCGCAAGAGGAAGGAATGGAAGTGCGGGAGCGCTTTGAGCCGATCACCGATGAAATAGCGCAAATCATGCAGCGCCCGTTTGAGCGGGTACGGTCTGTCTAAATACTGCCGGTAGCGTTTCGACTCACCTGCGTTTAGTTTCGACACTGCGAGAAGGGTAGAAAGATCTTCGCGCAGCGTTTTCGAGGGTTTGCCTCCGGACCACGCGCCGGCGAAGGCGAGTGAAACTTTGAGGCGGGTGAGATCGGTATTTTCCTTGGTTTTCTCCGTCGTGACTTCTTCGTTCCCCAAGATGCTTCCGACCGCGTCATCAAGGTCTTCCGGGTCAAGGAACGCCGACTTTTTATCCTTCTTGATTTTTCGAATATATAAGTGACTGTCGGCAAACGTCTCGATGCAGCGAATGCGCTTAGGGAGATACGGATGGGTGACGAACAGCTCACTCCATTTTCCGTAACTGCTAGCGACTTCATCGCTTTGTTTTCGAAACTCATCGAGATCGACTTGATCCGCAAGTTCACGCGATCCGCAGCCCAAAAGGAGCAGTGCGCGGCGTGCCGCGTCCAGATCCTGAACGCATACGAGTCCGGCTCGGTCGCATGTGATTTCCGATCGTCGAAACCATGCCTTGAGTGCGATCTCCAGGGGGAAGGCAAGCAGATGCACAAACGGAATACGACCCGAAAACAGTCCGATGTTGGCAAGGTAAATCGCGATCGTCGCATACAGGGCATGCTGCGATTTGACGTGCCCGAATTCGTGACCGAGGATAAAAAGAATTTCTTTATCCGTCGCGTTTTCCAGCAGTGGTCGTGTGATTGCCACAAAAGAATTTTTATCGTCGGTTCCCATTGTAAAAGCGTTCATGACAGGTTGTTCGATGACGAAGAGGGGCGGCGCTTTCATTAATAGGAGTTCGGCGGCCTTGATCCGAAGTTTATTGAGTTCCGGAAATTGCTTCGGCCCAACCTTGATTGTGGAGCCCAGAAAATTGGTACGCCGAAACTCAAGCCAAAATTGGATCCACTGGGAAAATAACCACCCCGCGCCGGGAACGGATTTCAGAACTTTAAGAGCTTCGCGGTCGCCAGCGTATTCATAGTCTTTCGAATCGAGCGACGGTAGAACAACGAGCGATTTAAGCCAGGAGAGATTAGGATTCTTTTTCATGGTCGGCATCAGGTTAGCCGAGTGCTAGCCCAGAGTCAAGACGAACGGCCCCTATTTTCTGAAGCAGTAGCCGAAGTGTTCGACGGTTTCGATCCAGCGTCCGGCGCGGGAACCGAGGGCTTTGCGTAGACGGCTGATGGTCACATCAACAGCGCGTGTGTCCGCCTCTCCGCTCATTCCCCAAACTGATTCGAGAAGATAACGACGGCTCAGTACACGTCCGGATTTTCGCATGAGAATTTCCAAGAGTTCGAATTCTCTTGGCCGCAGGCGCAGCCGTTTATCCCGGAGCATGCAGCGACGTCGAGCGGGATCGAGTGCCAATGTTTCGAATCGCATTTCGCTGCTCAATTCTTCGTCGATGTCAAAACGTCGACGCACAACGGCGCGCAAGCGCGCCAGCAATTCCCGCGGATCAAATTCTTGGTAACAAATATAGTCATCGGCACCGAGCTCAAATGCCTGCGCCATGCCTTCATCGGTATGTCGTGGACTCGCAACGATTGCTGGAAGTTTTCCGCCTTCCTTCGTCTGTCGAATCATGCGCAGCCATACGAGTCCATCGATGTCGGGAAGCCCGAGATCGATAATGAGGAGGTCTGGGCGACGCTCGGAGAGTGCCGTCATGCCGGCACTGCCGCTTGCCGCCTCGCGATAAACATAACCGGCTTGTGGGAGATTTTTGCGCAGAAGTTCGATGAGATTCTCGTTGCTGCACACGCCAAGCACGTGATAAGGCATGTGCTGAGTATATGCGGCGCTTTTATTAGCGTCAATGGATAAAAAGTAAATGAGAGTAAATTTAATATATCTATAAAAAATAAGCCTTTTTGTGTTAAATAATCTGTTACATATCTGTTTCATTCTTGTTATTTAGGTGTTAGGCCCATCTTCCACTATTAGGTATGCGCGCACGAAGGCGCACGGGGGGAAAATGCACCAAATACTGATCGTAGAAGATGACCCGATTATGCAGAAGGTTCTTAAGCAATCTCTGCGTCAGGAAGGATTTGAGGTTGGGATTATTGAATTCGGGGGTGGGGTTCTCCAACGCGCGGTTGAAGAAAAGCCGGACCTCATCATTCTTGATGTGAACCTGCCGGACATGCTCGGCCACGACGTTCTAAGCGGCTTGAAGACGGATGCGCGCACACGGCACATTCCGGTTTTCATGTTGACCGGTGAGTCCCGCTCCGTGGACATGCGTGTTTCCGCTCTCGATTCGGGCGCCGAAGATTATCTCTTCAAGCCGATCAGCCCGCGTGTGCTTGTGAGCCGGATCCACACGCTGCTGCAGATCAAAATGCGGCCGTCGGGGTCTTGAGGACCGTCACACGTCAATGCGCCATTCGCTGCTTAAAATCCTACTGCCAATCGCCGCCTCCCCCGCGGCGGCACTTGGATTTTGCATCTTCGCGACGAATGTGTTTGCGGGCGAGTCGATGGTCGGAACCAATACGAAGGTCTTGCGCAGTGCGGTTGCCAACGGCGGCGGCCTCGCGATGGGAACGAACCTTCAGTTGCGCTCGGTCGTTGGAGATCTTTTCGCGTTCAACGCAGCGGGGGCAAGCCGCAAGACCTCTGTCGGATACGTCGCGATTGAGTCACAACCGGGGACCATTACCTCGATCATTGCCGTCACGAAGGCGACGGGCACCCTGGAACTCTCATGGACCGCCCCGGGGCGTGACGGTTTCGTGGGAGCGGTCACCGCCGGGACCTACCGCATCGAATATTCGACCGAATCCTCCCATCCGAATTCCCCGCTCACCTTCACGGTTGAATTTGCCACCAGCGTGGTCGCGAACGCAACGCAGAGCTACACCCTCACGGGACTCGATCCCAACACGACCTATTACACACGGGTCTATCTTGCCGACAACCGCAAGGTCTTTGCTGAAGGTTCTGTGCAAAGCGCCGAATCGACGCTTGCACACCCGCCCGCATCTCCTGTTCTCGCCGCGGTGTTCTCCTCGAGTGTGACATTCACCTACGCCGCGCCTGTGGGCGGGGCGGCGGCTTATCTGCTCGAAGGGTCAACGACTAATTTTAGCGGAGGCACGATTGCTTCGAGCGCCACCTCACAACCGGCCCTCCTGACTTTAACCATAACGGGACTTTCCTCGGACACCCCGTACTTTTTCCAACTCGCAAGTCTCAACTGGCAAAGCGATGTCAATTTCACAACCCTGGTCGGAACGCGCACTCGGCTGGGTGCTGCCTCTCCAATTGAAAACCTAGCGTCATTTCCCGATGGAAATGCCAAAACGATTTCCTTCTCGTGGTCCAATCCTATTTTCGACTCTCCTGCCGGAGTGACCATTCTGGTGAGTACCAATCCGATTTCTGCTGCCGTAGTCGACGGAATCGCTTATCCGATAGGCGCGAAATTCCCGGACGGTTCTATCGTTCTTTCGAGCGCTGCGGATACATCGGTTGTTGATGCGAATCTTCCGCTGCACACCACGTACTACTACAAATTTTACAGCCGCAATCAGTTTGATAACTACTCTGTTTCGGTCGCGACGAATGCGCTGCTCGATCTTCCGCCGATGTCTCCCGGGGGAATGGCTGCCTCGGTGAGCCCGGATCAATCGTTGATTACCATTCGCTGGGCGGGAGTCAATTCAAGTCTCGATGGGTCGGGGTTTAAGACCGGGACCCCGGAGGCCATGGAGCTGCAGTTCTACGATGTGTTCCGGGCGACCGGCCTCGTCCATGCAAATTGGATACTCATCGATACCATCGCTTGGAGCGCCGAGCAATGGACGGGGAGCGTTCCTGTCCCCGGTGATCGGTTCTACTACCGGGTAGTCTCCCGCGACCTGCTTCAGGCGACCGATGAAGCGATGGTAGTGGATACGGATGAGAATCTTTACGCGGTCGGGCCCGATCGAATTTCCCGCTTGATGATCCCCGCCGCCTGGACGAATTATTTCGGCGCCGGCGGCAATGAGTGGAGTGCGCCGCTCATCGTTAAAGCGATCGATAAACCGTTGGAACTGGGGGGGAAGGTTGTTCGCGCGACTACGTTTGAAACCATCCGTTCCCCGGGCGGCGAAGCGGCGGAGGGCTTCCAACTGCCTGGGCCGGTGCTTGATGTGACGATGCACTACGACGTCGTGGATGGAGAGGTTGTGCCGAGTGGTTTTGACCCTGTCGGCAATCGGGTGGTCGCGCTCGAGCCGTTGTCTCCCCGCGTTTCCGCTCCCGCAGCGGCTAAAGGATTGGGAGCCTATTGGTTCAACGGCAAGGAATACGTCAAGCTCTTTGGTTCGATCGACACCCTGAACCAGACTGTCAACGTTAAAACCGCTCTCCCCGGGTCGTTTCAAGTACGCAGCCTGTTCCGCGATCAAGCCATCACGTTCGATCTTTCGCAGGTATCAAACAAGGCCATCACGCCCAACGGCGACGGGCTCAACGATTATATTTCCATCCGTTTCGACAATCCGCGCGACTCCTCTTTCACCGGGAGAATCTTTGACATGCGCGGGGCATTCGTCTCGGAGATGCGAATTGGCACGCAGGTTAATGACAGCTTGATCTGGGACGGCAAGGCAGGAGGCCGCGTTGTTCCTAGGGGCGTCTATATCTACCAAATCGAAGCCGAGGGAAGGGTTTTCAATGGCACGGTTGTTGTCATTCGTTAAGCGGCTTCTGGCCGCCGCGCTTTTGACCGGCCTCGCGGCAGGGCGAACCTTCGCGGCCTTTGAAGACCTCGGGGTCGGCGCCCGAGGACCCGGTATCGGCAACGCCTTCGTCGCGATTGCCGATGACGTCTATGCGCTGCACTACAACCCGGCGGGGTTGGGAACGATGAACCGCCCGGAATTCACCGCGTCTTACACCCAGCACTTTGTCGGCCTTTCAGACAATTCGAACCTGAGCACTTCATTCGCGGGCTACGCGCACCCACTGGCGGAGGGCCGTCTTGGAACTATCGCGACGGGCTGGAATTCCTTCTCACTGAACCGGTCCCAGTATCGGGAAGACAGCCTCTACGTTTCCTACGGGAAACGCTGGTTCGAGAATCTTGAGGTGGGTCAGTTCTTCGCGGGGACATCCATTAAGCTGCTCCGTTCTTCGTTTGGATCGTTTGCCGAGGCGAGCAACGCGACAGACGGTATTGTGAACTTAGGCCAAAGCGATCCCCTGCTCTCAGGCGGTTCCGGCCACAGTGCGATTGATCTGGATATCGGCTTTCTGTTCCGCTTCTTCAAGCATTATGCCGTGGGCCTGCAGGTCATGCATCTCAATCAGCCCAATATGGCGTTTGATGGCTCCGATTCCGACACGCTTCCGATGGAGATCAAGGCTGGGTTTAATTACCGCAGTCTCATTTCCAACCTTGTCGCGCAATTGGAAACCAAAAAGGCCCCGGACGGCCGCCGCGACAATACGTTTACGATCGGAACCGAGCGATGGTTCCCACGGGTTTTTGTAGGCGATTTCGGGATTCGGGGGGCGATGTCGATTGGATCCCGGGGTTATAAACAAATCAGCACCGGCCTATCCTTCCGGACGCGTCGCGTCACTATCGATTACGCCTTTGGGCTTCCGATCGCGTCCGTGCGCGCCACAGCGGGCAGTCATCGCATGGCCTTGTTGTTCCGGTTCGGCCGCAAAACCGATGATGAAGAAACGCGGGAAATGCTGTTGGAGGCCATGGGGCGCCTCAAGCTGTTTGCACGGGCGCAGACTGAGCGATTCCGCACAAAGGGGCTGTCTTCGTCTCAGAAAGCCGCATATGAAGAGTATCTCGCCCAGAGCCGCCGGGCCCGCAAGTCAGCCTTGTTCCATACGGGTTTTGAATTCTACTCGCAGGCGTTAACCATCGTCCCGCCGGATCTAACCTCGGTGAAGACCTTCAGCCGCTACAACCTAGTCGCTCAGACGTTTCCGAAGATCAAGGACTACAAGAGTGATCCGGTACAAGCGGCGATGTACGCCGGCTTGACGGCCTATATCGAAGGCCGCGACCTGGAGGCCATCGAACGAATCTCACTCGCAGCCGGTCTCGCGCCAAACAATCGCCGAATCAGTCTTTTTCTGTCGCAGTTGGAAGACTCGACAGGGCTGAATCGGGTCCGCAAGCTTGAATCGGCCCCGCGCAGCTTAATTACCTTCCGCTTGTTGACCCAGGCGGACTCCGCCCTGGAGGAGCGTCGCTACAAGAAGGCAATCACGCTGTCGCTGAAGGTCCTGCACGAAGAAGAGAATAACGCTCGGGCCTGGCAGATTCTTGGAACTTCCTACTTCGCACTTAAGGACTTTAAGAGTTCACTGCGCGCCTGGAACCGCGCCTTCAAGCTGGAAAAAAGCCCGCTCGTGCGGGATGCGATCCGCGGATACATGCGCTCCATTCGACTACGGCTGAAGAAGCAGAAAACCCGCCCGCGTAATGTGCGGCCGCTGCCGAAGAAGCCCGTTCTTTCCAACGAAGCGATTGAAACCATTTTCAACGAAGGCGTCGACTACTACGCCTCCGGGGAGCTTGAGAAGGCTCGCGCTGCATTTAAGTCCATTCTCGATTCCCGACCCAAACATACCGAAGCGGGCAAGGCTCTACGCCGCGTCGAAGAGGAACTCCGATGAAATTAAGAACCCAATATACGCTTTGGACGATCTTGCTTCTGGGCGGGGTTGCTACCTCCATCACGGGACTCGTGATTCGCTCGCAGCGGACCGCGCTCGAAGCTCAGACGCATGCGCGTCTGGAAGCCGTTCTGGAGGGTGCTGCGCGGGTCGGCGCGGAATCTCTCAAAAATAAAGATCGTCTCATGCTTTTCAGCTATCTGCGATTTCTTCGCCGGGAGCATACC
>NVTF01000129.1 GCA_002401485.1 Elusimicrobiota bacterium
TTTTTGTAGAGGGCTTCTTCTTCGTAGACTTTTTCTTGGCCATCGGAGTACCCTAAATTTTCCCGGCCCCCCGTAAGGGGCCGGGAGTGGATTCGTTAAGTCTAATTACCGGCGCGAGCTTTCACGACGCGGACCGCGGTCACGACTTGCGCGATGTCCGGTGCGGGGTCCGCCGCGGGAATCACGCCCGCCGGGGCCGCCGCCTTCATTTTCCGAACCGGGAGAAATGACGGCCTTGCGAGAGAGTCGAATCTTTCCTTCCTTCGACACTTCGAGGCACTTGACTTCGATCTCTTGGCCTTCTTCCAGGACATCGGTTACCTTCTCGACGCGTTTCACGTCGATCTGGGAGATGTGAAGGAGGCCTTCCTTGCCGGGCATGATTTCAACGAACGCGCCGAACTCGACGCAGGAAACCACGCGGCCTTTGTAGATCTTTCCGACTTCGGCTTCAGCGGTGATGCCTTCGATCTCCGCCTTGGCTTGCGCGACGCCTGCCGCGTCGACACCGCCGACGAATACGCTGCCGTCGTCGTCCACGTCAATGTTGACATCATACTCTTCCTGGATGCGGCGAATGTTCTTGCCGCCGGGACCAATGAGGGCTCCAATCTTGTCGGAAGGGATGGAAAGACGCATGAGCCGCGGAGCATTGTCCGACAATTCTTCGCGCGGTTTCTCGATCGCCTTTTCCATGATCTCGAGAATATGGAGACGGCCGACGCGGGCCTGTTCCATTGATTTTTCAAGAATGCTGATCGGAAGTCCATCAACCTTCATGTCCATCTGAATGGCAGTGACGCCCTTGCGGGTTCCGGCAACCTTGAAGTCCATGTCGCCGACGTGGTCTTCGAGGCCGGCGATGTCCGTTAGAACCTTGAACTTTCCGTCTTGCGAGATAAGTCCCATCGCAACGCCTGCGCAGGAAGCCTTAAGCGGTACTCCTGCATCAAACAAGGAGAGCGATGCGGCCGAAACAGTTGCCATCGAGGACGAACCATTCGACTCTAGAATTTCAGAAACCACGCGCATCGTGTATGGGAAATCCTCTTCGTCCGGAAGCAGAGGAATCATCGCACGTTTTGCGAGTGTTCCGTGTCCGATTTCGCGTCGGCCCGGCCCACGTTCGGGTTTCACTTCACCAACGGAGAAGCCGGGGAAGTTGTAGTGAAGAAGGAAACGGTCTTTCCAGTCTCCCTCAAGATCGTCATTGATCTGCATGTCGCCCGGTGTTCCGAGCGTCGCAACACCAAGAGCCTGTGTCTCGCCGCGTGTAAAGGTGGCCGATCCATGCGCCATCGGAAGGAGGCCCAATTCGATGTGAATCGGACGAATTTCATCAAGCGCACGACCATCGTGGCGCTTGTCTTCTTCCATGATAAGGTTTCGGCCTTCTTCGCCTTCGAGACCGTAGATGATTTCCCAAACGTGCTTGTCGAGTCCGGCCCAAGCCTCGTCGGTTTCACCCTTCTTGACGACATCCTCGAGGATGGCGTCAGAGATCTCCTTGAGGTGATGGTGAAGTTCGAATTTGTCCTTGTAGCCTTTGCGGAGCTGTTCGCGGACCTTCGGACGGGCAGTGTCCAGGACGTAATTTTTGACTAATTCCGGGACTTCCGCTTCTTCGCATGTCATCTTGACGATCACGCGGCCGTTCTTTTTTGCTTCTTCAACAAGCTTGAGCTGGAGGTCGCAGAGTTCCTTGATGGCTTCGTGGGCTTTGTTCATTGCCTCAAGAAGAACGTCTTCGCCGACTTGGTCCGCGCCGCCTTCGACCATGAGAATCGCGTCGCTTTTACCGGCGACAATCATCTCGACATCGAGGGATTCGCGTTCCTCAAACGTTGGGAACAAGACCCACTCTTTTGACTCGGCATAACGGCCGATTCGAACACCCGCAACGGCGGTGTTCATAGGAGCATCGGAGAGAAGCAGTGACGCGGAAGCACCCAAAATACTGAGGGGGCCGGCGTCATTGATGCCGTCCATGGACAGGAGCAGCGAATAAATCATCGTCTCGTTCCGCCATGCCTTTGGGAAGAGCGGTCGGATCGGGCGATCGGTCATTCGCGCGAACAGGACATCCTTGTCCTTGGGACGTGTTTCACGCTTGAAAAAGCCGCCCGGAATTTTTCCGGCGGCGTAGGTGCGTTCGCGGTATTCGACGGTCATCGGCATGAATGGAAGATTTTTGGGGCTCTTCGCGCACGTCGAGGTCGTCATGAGAACGGTCCCACCGAGATGGGTCGTTACGGCGCCGCCAGCCTGTTTGGCTAGGGTGCCCGTTTGAATAGAGATTTCCTTTCCGCCTACCGTGGTTGATAGGCAGATCTTTTGAATTTTATCGGGCATGTTATTTCCTTAGCTCGAGCTCTTTAATGAGCGCGCTATATCCGTCGAGGTCGTGTTTCTTAATGTAGGCCAGGAGACTGCGGCGCTGGCTTACCAACTTGAGGAGGCCCAGCTGTGAAGAGTAGTCCTTCTTGTGGGTTTTCAAGTGGCCGGAGATCTCGCGAATTCGGTGGGTCAACATCGCAACTTGTATGGGCGTGCTGCCAACGTCCTTGGTGGACGTTTGGAACTTCTTAATAATGTCAGTTTTCTTTTCTTTAGTGATCATATTTAAGTATTTCATTATACGAAAGATCGTCGGGGAGAGTCAAACGGATTTGGCTCTTATCAAGGAAGCAGGTGAAATGCCAAGGCGATTGCCGCGGAAGCGGCTCGGGATCGAATTTGATCGCGGGACCCGGGAATCACGAATTTCATTGCTTTTGTTCGTTTTGGAGTCGCGATGGCGATATGCACCAATCCAACAGGTTTTTTGCGAGTTCCCCCATCAGGGCCCGCGACCCCTGTGATGGCAATGCCGACTTCGGCTCCTGTGGCGGTCCGGACCCCCGCGGCCATGGCGCGCGCGGAACTTTCGGAAACGGCCCCGTCACGCTTGAGAATTTTCTTCGGCACTCCGAGCAGGCCCTCTTTTACTTCGTTGGCGTAGGCGATCACCCCTCCCCGGAAAAAGGAGGAGCTTCCAGGGGCATGGGTAAGGCGTTGGCCGAGCAGTCCCCCCGTGCAGGATTCGGCAACGGCCAAGGTCCACCGTTTTTTCTTGAGACGTTTGCCCAGTGCCATTTCGAGTGTTTCGTCATCGACTCCGTAAAGCCGATTTCCGAATTCCTTGCGAACTGCGCGTTCGAGAGTCGCCAGGCGCCGTCGGGCGGCGGACGCGTTCCGTGCGGTGGACGCCAAGTGCAGGGAGACGCGCGAAAGATCGGCCAAAATCGTGGCTTCAATTCCCTTGCCTTGTTTGGCCAATAGCGGGCTCAGGCGCCGGTCGGCCTCCGATTCGGGGATGCCGTAAAACCGCAGCACACGCTCGTAGGTTTTTCGTCCCTTGGAGAAGAGGCGGCTCAATTTCGGGAGAATCAGTTTGCGAAACATCGGTTCAAGTTCGCGAAACGGTCCCGGCATGAGCACGATGACGGTTCCGTCTTTGAGTTCAATCCATTGCCCGGGTGCCGAGCCGTTGGGATTGTCGAGCACTTCTGCTCCGTCGACAATCCAGGCTTGGCGTTTGTTGTTGACGGGGATGCGCATGCGAAAATTTTTGTACCGGCGTTCGATTTTTTTCCACAGATAGGGTTTGAAAATCAATTGCCTTCCCAGCGACGCGGAGACGCCTTCGCGCGTGATATCGTCGAACGTGGGACCCAGTCCGCCGCTGATTAATATTAAATCCGCCCGGGCTGAGGCGGAGGAAACGGCGTCGCGAATCTCCGATTCTGTATCGATCAAGGACATTTCGCGTTCGGGTTGGATGCCGATTCCGCGAAGTTTTTGAGACAGGTAAGCAACGTGGGTGTTGATCTTGCCCGAAAGCAATTCAGTTCCAACGCAAAGAATTTCCGCGCGCGCACCGGGAACGGGTTCGAGAGACATTTTTATTGGTAAATTTGAGCCGGCTCGGGCGGCGTTTGTTTGCCGACCTGAATTTCTCCGAAGCGCTCTTCGTATTTTGAAATATTGTCCTGCAGGGCCAGCAGCAGACGTTTCAGATGAATGGGACTTGAAATGATTCGGGTATGAACCTTTGTTTTTTGATTTTGCGGTTGAAGCATCGTGAAGTCCAATAGGAACTCCGTCTCGGAATGACTGATCATCGCGAGATTGCTGTAACGGCCCTTGGCTGTTTCGTCGTCGATTTCGATCTGCAATTGCTGCCCTTGTTGTTCGCTCATGGAGGGCATCATATAAAATGTTATTGGGGGTATAGGGGGTCGGGTCCGGTGCATTTCGCTTTTGGAGCAGTGGGACCCTCCTTTCCTGAGGCAAGTGTAAGCACTCAGCCCGGTCTCCCACTTGCTGAAGGGCGGAGCAATTTGAACGAATCGGATTTTTAAAGAAGTGCTTATTTTTACTAGCTTATCCACCCGTATCGATACGGGTGGATAACCCTTATTTTTTCAGTACTTCTTTGAAAATTCGATTTATGGGTCAATTTCAAGATTTTGCCACGAACCTATGCCCCCCTTCTCCCGCGGCCCCCGCGGGGGGCCTTTGGGCCTTCTCCTAAAAAAATATTTGAACGGCAACACTCAGATCCAAAGCTGGACGGATTTATTTCGAAGCCCCGGTTAACGCCAACTGGGGTCCGGGGCACTCGAAATAAAATCCGTCCAGCTTTGGATCGAACCAATCCCAAAAGCAGGCCCATGGTACGCAAACTAAATGCTTGCAGGAACTACTCCAGCACCGCAGCAAGCACCGTAAGCAAAAAAGCAAACCCCTCTTCCCCATCGAACATTCCAACGCCATGCCCCTGCAGCGTTTCCATGAAAACGGGCTTGGGATCGCCGGCCATCACCACAGCGGCTCCTGCAGAGGCGTAGGAATATTGATCCGCGCGGGCGGTCGCGATAAAAATGGGTCGAGACACATGATGAAGCGCCGGTTCTAAAGAGATTCCGGCATACACCTTTCCCGGCGACAGCAAGAGCAAGGAACGAATCCGAGGATGCTTCAGGGCCGCGTGAACGGCCAGATTGGCGCCCACACTCGCACCGCCAAGAATGATCCGGTTCTCAGAGACACCCTTGGCGGCAAGCCACACGAAGGCGGCATCGAAATCCTGAAGGATCGCCGCCCATGCCTTTGCGGTTTTGAAGTCCTGATAACGGCCTCCCCCGGACTCCCCGTGGCCCCGGGCGTCAAACGCCAAGACCCCTGCGCCATGACTCGCCGCGGCACCTGAGAATTTTTGCCATTCTCCCCGGCCCGCCCCCAAACCATGCATCACCAAAAAAACAGGCCCTTTTTTCGGCGGAATCCAGGTGGCTTTTATTTCAATTTCATCGGAACTTTTTATAGAGATCGTTGAGGCGGGGGTCGGTTTAGAGGCGGCAACAGGCTCAGATCGGCCGCATCCGGCCAATAATAAGACACAGGTCCAAAGAGCCCAGTTCGGCAGGGGTCGATTTACACGCCGCGCGGGGACCGCTCGACCTATACCTGTTTCAAAATAAGCGTTTATTCTATAAGTGATGATACGCAAAGTACTTGTTTTATGCCTTCTCTCTTGCCTCGCGGCTCCCGCCGTGTTTGCGAACTCCGCACTTCGCGACATCGCGTTCACATCCATGGCCGTTAAGAAAAACCGTACCGCACAGTCTCGCCGAGCGGTTTTGGACAACAGTTTTGATGCCGTATCACTCGACTTGCGGGATTCTTTGCGAGACCCATCCGTCCGCGGCAAGGTTCGCTCAAAACTCCGCCGTAATTGGTTTGCAAAAGGGGAGTGGTATTCACCGCAGCCGCGCCGCCCCTACGAAATGCCCGCACTGACAATGGCCGATCAAAACCTGGGCGTCCTGACACGGATGAACGTGTCGCTGCAAACAGCCCTCGCTCCATGGAAACGGCTCTTAAACGCCGCGTCGCAAAGCAGCTGGTCAAGCGTCGCCATCGTTCGCACCCTCGCGGGCTGAATCAAACTACTTCTTCTTACTGAGTTTTAACCGCCCGATCCGGAAGCGGTGGAGGTTCGTTTCAGGTTTTTCGCCTGAAACCATCTCGGAGATCGTCTTTCCAATCAAGGGAGCAAACATGGGGCCGTTGCCGGCGAATGCCGCCGCGGCCCAGGCATTGGAAAGACCCGGGAGTTTGTCGAGGACAAAATCTTCATCCGGGGTTCGGGTGTAGTAATAAACCCGACCTTCCATATCCGTAAAATCGGCGAGATCGGAGCAGAACTTCCGCAAAAAACCGCGGGAAGCTTTTTCAAATTTTTTGTCAGGCGTAAGCGGCGTGACCGCCTTGCGGCTCAAGGTTCCCTTTTTGTGGGAGCCCACCTTCATGAAGCCGTGGATATGCACCGGAAACGCGTGAAAGCCGTATTTATGCAGGGACATGACCGGGAAATGAGCGGGGCGGTAACGACCCTGATTGCGCGGCGGACGCAGATAAAGACATTCCTGCTTCGTCATGGAAAAGGGAATCCCGAAATCGGAAAGCACATCCTTCGACCAGGCTCCCGAGGCAAACACGTAGTTCCCGGCCTTCCAGACCTTGCCCTTGGAATCCTTAAGACCGGTGACGACCCCGCTCTTGTCCTTCTGAATTTTCACGATCCGGACACCCGCTTCGAGTTTTCCGCCGGCCTTCACCACGCCCTGGGCGAACATCTCGATGGCTTTTTTTGCAAAAACCATGCCGCCACCGGAATGGTAGAGGCCCCATTTAAACCCGGTCTTCTTAAGCATGCGATAGCGTTCGCAAATTTCCGCAGGCTTGAGCTTCTGGAACGGGAGCTTGAGATCCTGAAGGACCTTGATGCAGTCTTTTTCGTATTTGCCCGCATCCATGACCAGCTCCAACATCCCGTGCTGAACAAACAATTCGGCACGAGAATCCTGCTGCAGGGCCTTCCAAAGAGGTGCGGTCTGGGCGGCTAGACCGGTATAGAAGGAATCCTTCCCGTGGGTCAGTTTAAAAACGCGTGCGTGGTCGTCCGAAGATCCCTGGGGGTTGGGAATGTCGACCTGGTCCATAACCAGGACTTTGTGACCTCGCCGCGCCAGATGATACGCAGAAGAAGTTCCAATAATACCGCCGCCAACAACAATAACATCGTATACCTTCATAAGGGAGTAAAATTCTATGACTTTTGGAAGAGCGCGTCCAATTGCGACTGAATCAGAACGACTTTCTGCGGCCTTTGAAGGAGTAGCGGCGCTCGCGGCCGTTTTTTGTGTAGTGGGTGAGTGTGCCTTTAATTCGATTCCCGCGGACACGTCCGCGCCAGGTCAGCACGCTGCCGTCCTCCCGCGTCTGCGAGACTTCCCAAGAGGAGCCTTCTTTTAAGTCCCCGGAATCATAACCGGAGGGAAAATATCCGGACGCGAGCATACGCGCCGAGGAAAAGCGACCCCGCTCAAAAACAAGGGTGTCCTTCTTGCCTAACGGCAGGAAGGGCAATCGCTTCACCTTCACATCCCACGCCGAGCCGTCCAACGGCCCCACGAAAAAGGACCGTGAAACAAATAAAACGCCGGCGAGAATAGCACCCAGAATGAGACGCATACCCCCCAAATATAATCGAGTTCCTAGAAAACTCAAGTACGGTTTTGTTAAATGTTTCCAATGAAATCATCTTGCCTCCTTTTCGCAGGCCTCTGCATGACGCTTTCCGGCCCGGCACTGGCCGGAACCCTGAAGGTCTCCGCCTTCGACTCCAAGGGACGTGCGCTCGACCGGGAAGGCTTGCTTCGCTTCATTGCCCCGATTGCACGATCCGAAGGTCAGACCCCGGCCCAAAGCGGCCTCTTCATCTCGGATTTAGACGGCGTCCCGCTCGAAGGGCGTCCGTGGTGGGACGAGAACTCAAAAGAAACGATCTGGCGCTGGAGCGGTGCAGGCAAAGCGCGCATCAGTCTCCCGTGGCCGATCCGTAAAGACGGTTTCTCAACGATAACATTGGACGCCCGCGGCGAAGGCTACGCAGGCGAGCAGAACATTCTCCTCAATGAAGAGATCGCTATCAACACGTATTATCAGCTCCAAGAGGCCTTCAAACGACGCTCAACCGTCTGGAAACCGACATACAAACCAAGCACCCGGGCCAAAGAGCTTATCGCCAACGCCAAGGAAAAATTACGGGCCGCCACCGTGGAAGAGGTTCTTCGCAAACGGGCGAAACGGTTCGACGAGGCGTTGGCGGAAACCTCGTTCGCCTGGCAGCAAATTCTCTTCGAGCACGGGCGGCAAACCCTCAGCGATTCCAAACGCGCGGACCGCATGCGGTGGGGCGTCACGCTGGATGAACGTGTGATCGATCGCATCCAGGAATACGACTGGATTGCCGAACGCTTGAATAAAGCCGGCATTAACTGGGTCCGCCTTGTTTTTAGGGTCAATGAAGAGGATTTCCTCTTTGAGCGAAAAGGCTCGTTCACGCTCTACGATCAATTAACCTCAACGCTGCGCCGGCACCGCGTTCATGTCATGGGTTCCATTCTAGACAGTATGCTTTGGCCGCCCGACGTGACCCCGGAAGCGTTTGAAACCCGCACCCGCAACCTCGCACTCCACTATCGCGACACTATCCGCAGTTGGGAAGTGGCAAGCGAACCGAATGGAACCTGGATCGGCGGAACAAAAACACCGCTTCCCGAGGAAACAATCCTGGAAGCGGTACAGCGCGGTGCACGTGCCGTAAAAAAAATAGATCCCGCACTGGAGACAACAGCATCCCTACATTGGTGGGAAGGCACCGCCCCCAACGGACGTGGTCTCTTCCAGTGGCTGCGCTGGTCCATCCCCCGGGGGTTTGGCGACAACATCGATGTTGTGGGGCTGAGCGTCTACCCAGCCCGCCACCCGCTGGGGATCGCGTTTGATCCGGTATTCATGCAGCTGCACCGCCTGTTTCCCACCCAAAATCTGATGCTGGCGGGATGGTCCTACGAAGAAA
>NVTF01000130.1 GCA_002401485.1 Elusimicrobiota bacterium
ATTGTTTTATTGGGGCCGCCAATCCTACGGATGCAACACCGGCGTGCGCCTTTAATTCCGGGAAGTCCGACGGAGGAACAGGCATCGCGGCGGTTGCCGCCACAGAAACGGCTCATCAGTTTCAAAATGCCGGGACCGCAATCATGACCTTGATGGGCGATGCGAAGGTCGGAATTAATACGAACATCCCTCAGAACCTGATTCACATTTTCAACGCGGGGGCTGAGGCCACTCCGGCGGCCCAGGCGAGTGCGTTTTTACGTGTGCAAAATTCCGGTGCGGCGGGCAGCGATGCCATCGTTGAGGTCATCGCGGGAGCTTCCGGAAACTCCCAAATTTGTTTCGGGGATACCGCCGGGGCCTGCCGGGGCAGTGTGAATTACGTTCATACCGGAGATCGATTGGATTTTGGAACTTCCGCAGTGGCCACCGGCATGAGCCTCACTGCCACCGGGGCCGTCGGTATTCAAACAACGACGCCGGGCACTGTTTTCGATGTTAACGGAACGGCCCAATTCGGATCGGGCGCAACGAAATCCACGTTTACAGCGACCGGGGCGTTGGATATGGCATCCGGCGTCAATGTGACGGTTACCGGCGGCGGCATCTTCGCCGGCAATGCGACCACCGCGAGCGCCTTGGCCGCAGACCCGACCGATTGCGGCGCGGGGCTGTTGGCTGCTGGAATTAATGCGGCCGGAGTCGCGCAGGGCTGCACCAACGTCGGCACCCAGACGGAGTTGGATGCCCATGCCGCGCTCACAGGAACAGCGGCCCATAGTGCCGCCTCTGCGAATACTTTTTCCCAGATCGTCACGCGTGACGGAGCCGGAAACTTCTCCGCGACAACTATCACTGCAAACTTAACCGGGAATGCTTCGGGAACAGCAGGCTCTCTTGCGGCGGATCCGACCGATTGCGGAGCGGGCCTGTTTGCGCAGGGCATTAACGCCGCCGGCGTGGCTCAGGGCTGCACCGACGTCGGGACCCAGGTGGAGCTCGATGCGCATATCAACGCTACGTCTGTTCACGCTGCGGCGTCTGCCAATACGGTGAGTCGACTTGTGATCCGCGATGGGGCAGGCGACTTTTCCGCCGGCACCATCACGATGACCAATATCAGCGTGACGGCAGACGACGGACTGGCATGTGTTGATACGGCGCTGGGAACAGGGGTCGTGGGGGACACCGTTTGCGGCGCGAGCACTCGAGCATGTTTCGCTGTGATTGATTACACCGCCAATGACAGCATCTCTTGCGGGGCCACAACGGCTGATACCACGCATGTCGCGCGGTGCTGCCGAGTCCAG
The DNA here is from genome assembly GCA_002401485.1 of Elusimicrobiota bacterium. Lineage (GTDB taxonomy): Bacteria > Elusimicrobiota > Elusimicrobia > UBA1565 > UBA1565 > UBA1565. Next base: position 1,311 of record NVTF01000130.1, read on the forward strand.
TAATCGGGTATAATAGGGTTATGACGACGTTGGTACTCACACTTGGGGTTTTGGCCGTTTGCTTCACCGGCATGGCCATCGGCCTTATTCTTCAAAAGAAGCCCCTTCAGGGATCCTGCGGTGGAGCCTCGTCCAAGGGGCTGCCGCCGGACGCGGACTGCATCGTTTGCGGCGGGGATCAAAAAAAGTGCGACACTAACGCGGCCAGCCAGACGTCTTCACGATCCTGATTTTTCCGGAATTGTCTCCAATCAGCAAGAGTCCTTCCAGTTGAGGATCGGCGTCTAGAAACGCCTGTCCGGCTATTTCTCCCAGAACCATAACCGCCGTCGCTGCCGCGTCCGCCTCCATGCAGGAGGGGGCCAGCACCGAGACAGCGGCAAGACGATGTGTGATGGGACGACCGGAGCGGGGATCAATGAAGTGGGAGTAGCGTTTGCCGCCGCGCATATAGAAATTGCGGTAGCCGCCGGAGGACGCCAACCCTTTGCCATCGACGGCCACCGTGGCGCTAAGCGCGGCCCCGGAAACGGCATGATCGCGAGGCGTCTCGATGCCGAGAATCCACGGCGTGTTGCGGGCGTTGCGTCCCGCCGCGAAGACTTCTCCGCCGATCTCAACCATGAAGTTTTTAATGCCGCGTGCGACCAACAGCGCTGCGACGGAATCGACACCATAACCCTTGGCAATCGCCGAGAGGTCCACACGCATGCGGGGATTTTTTTTGCGCAAGCCCCACGGGGACTCTTCAACCGTGAGGAAGCTCCAGCCAACCCAAGCGAGAGCCGTTTTGATCTGCGCCGCGCTCGGTATGCGTTCGGGGGCGGCTTCGGGACCGAACCCCCAGAGATCGACGAGCGGTCCGACGGTGGGGTCGAAGGCCCCGTCTGTTTTGCGGGCCACTTCCAACGCCGCCTTGACGACAAAGGCTGTTTCATCCGAGACCGGGAAACTCGCGCTTTTTTTATGGTTATTGAAGCGTGAGAGTTCGCTGGTTGGAATGTAGGTCGACATCCGGTCATTGATGTCGATAAGGCGGTTTTCAATGGCGGCGTGAAGGGAGGCTTGTTCGGGGGAAGAGAGTTTTATTCCTGTGAGTTTGACGGTATAGGTCGTGCCCATCGTGCGGCCGGTGAACACGGCTTGGCCGGACGGACGTGAGGAACAAGCACCGAGAAGAAGAAGGAGCGCGAGCCTGGCGATCAACCGAAGTCGTCGAAGGCGATCATGTCTTTTTCGACGCCCAAGTCGTAAAGCATCTTTTGAACTGCCGACGACATCATTGGAGGACCGCAGAGATAATATTCGATTTCGCTGGGATCTTCATGTTTGCTGAGGTAATTATCCAGGACGACTTGGTGGATGAATCCGGTGTAGCCGGTCCAGTTGTCCTCGGGTTGAGGATCCGAAAGGGCGATGTGAAATTTAAAATTCGGAAAATTTTCCTCGATTTTGCGGAAATGATCTTCGTAGAACATTTCCTTTAACGAGCGGGCCCCATACCAATAACTGACCTTACGGCCGGTCTTTAGCGTGTCAAAGAGATGGCAGATGTGGGATCGCAACGGCGCCATGCCGGCGCCCCCGCCGATGTAGAGCATCTCCTTCTCGGTCTCTTTGATGAAAAACTCCCCGTAGGGGCCGGAAACGGTTACGTCATCGCCGGGTTTTAAATTAAAAATGTAAGAGGAGGCGATCCCCGGAGGAATACCGGTTGTGCGGGGGGGCGGAGAAGCGATTCTCACGTTGAGCATCACGATGTTGCCTTCAGCGGGGTGATTCGCCATTGAATAAGCCCTGTCGCATTTCTCCGGATTGTTGGCGACATTGTCCCAAACCTTAAATCGGTCCCAATCCCCTTGGTACTCCTTTTCGATGTCGAATTGGCGATAGTCAAGATTCTTATAGACCGGGATATCAATTTGAATGTAGCCGCCGGATTCAAAGCCGATGCTCTTTCCATCGCCGACTTCAAGAATGAGTTCCTTGATGAAGGTTGCGACATTTTCGTTCGAGCGGACCTTGCAGTTAAAGCGTTGAATCCCGAAAATCTCATCGGGAACGGCGATTTTCATGTCCTGCTTGATCTTTACCTGGCAGCCGAGTCTCCAATGGTTTTTTTGCTCGGCGCGCGTCAGGTGGCCGGTCTCAGTGGGGAGAACGTCGCCGCCGCCGGCAAACACCTGGCATTTGCACATGGCGCAGGTGCCGCCGCCGCCGCAGGCGGAGGGGAGGAAGACGCTTTGTGAAGAGAGGGCCGCAAGGAGTGTTTGGCCTGCGGGAACATGAAGCGCTTTCGAGTCGTCCCCATTAATCCCAATCGTGACGTCACCGGTCGCAACAAGCTGCTTTTCAACGATCGAGACCAAGGCGACCATCAGGAGAATCACGCCTGTGAAGACGACCACACTGATAAGAATGAATCCCAGATTTTCCATCAGAGGCTTATCCCCGAGAAGCACATAAACGCCATGGCCATGAGCCCCGTCAGCAAAAAGGTCATCCCGAGTCCTTGCAGGCCGGAAGGAATGTTGGAATAACGGATTTTATGCCGCATCGCGGCCATCGCGATAATCGCGAGCGCCCAGCCGGCCCCGGAACCGAATCCAAAGATGATGGATTCTCCGAGGTTGTACTCCCGTTCGACGAGAAATAGAGACGCGCCGAGAATCGCGCAGTTGACGGCGATGAGGGGAAGGAAAATTCCCAGAGCGGCGTAGAGTTTGGGGGCGAAGCGGTCGAGAGACATTTCAACAATCTGGACTGCTGCCGCGATAATTGCAATGAAGGTGACAAAGGATAAAAAGCTCAGATCAACACCGGGCATTCCCGCCCAGGCGAGAGCCCCCGGCTTAAGAAAAACCGTGTAGACGATCCAATTTAAGGGGGCGGTGAAGCTGAGAACAAAAATAACCGCGGTTCCAAGACCCACCGCTGTTTCGACCTTCTTGGAGCACGCGAGAAACGAACACATCCCGAGGAAATAGGCGAGAAGAATATTCTCGACGAAAATGGATTTCGTCGCGAGACTGAGGTAGTGCTCAATCATGTTTTTCCACTCCCATGATGGTGCGCTGCGCCCATATCAGGAGCCCGACGATGATGAAGGCTCCAGGGGCCAACACCATGAGCCCGTTGTTGACGTAGCCGTGGGCATAAAGAAATTCCGGGACAATCCGGATTCCGAACCAGGAACCATTGCCTAATATTTCGCGCACCGTGGCGACGGCAAGGAGAATCAAGCTGTACCCGACCCCGTTTGCCAACCCGTCAAGGAAGGCCTCGCGCGGAGGATTGCTCATCGCAAATCCTTCGGCGCGTCCCATCACAATGCAGTTGGTGATGATCAAACCGACGAAGACACTGAGCTGTTTTGAAATATTGAAGAGATAGGCTTTTAGGACCTGGTCGACAACGATGACCAACGATGCGATGACGGTTAACTGCACAATGATTCGAATTTTTGACGGAATATATTCTCGCAGTGACGAAATGATCAGGCCCGATCCTGCGACGACGGTAGTCAACGCCATCGACATGACGACCGCTGTCTGCATTTGAACGGTGACTGCGAGAGCTGAACAAACGCCTAGAATTTGGAATGTGATCGGGTTGTTGTCCCACAAAGGATCCTTGAGAATTTTTTTCTCGCGCGTGGTGAGCCCGATGCCGCCGCCCGAAGCGGGAACGGCTGTTTCTGTCGCCATTACCGTTTCTCCTTTTGAAGGGTCTTAAAGAATGGGGCGTATTGTTCCAAACCGGATCGCAACAAGGCTGTGACTCCTCGGCTGGTGACGGTCGCCCCGCTAATGCCGTCGACGAAATGTTTCTGAAGTAAGGGAGCGATTACATCCTTAACCTTGCCTTTTACCAAGGTAATCGATGCGAGCGACCCGTCGTCAGCGATGCATTTCTTTCCAACGAAATTGTTTTTAAACCACTCTTTTTCGATTTCAGCTCCAAGCCCGGGGGTCTCTCCGTGTTTGTAAAAGCTGATTCCCTTGATGGTATCTCCGTCCGGCTCCAGGGCAAGAAACCCGTAGAGCGTCGACCATAAGCCCTTTCCTTTGATCGGAAAGGCGTAGGCGGCGGGCTGACCGTCATCGGAACGGACATAAAGATCGAGTTTGGCATCCGTTACCGATAGTTTTTCAATGCGTTTGGCATAGAGAGCTTCAATCGCCTCAGGGGTTTCCGCGGACAATCCCACCGCTCCGAGGATGTTTTTTTGCTGATCGATGCGGACATTGCGGTCTTGGCGCTGCTTAAGAAGCGTCGCCGCCGAAGAGACCACGAGGCTGCAGACGATGCAGATGATCGCAGCGAACCCAAACGTGTATGCGGCTTTTGGAGTTTTCGCCTTCTCTTTCATCCTCTCCAGCCAGGTCTTTGGAGCTTCAGACATTCTTCGCACCCCTCCACGCCTTGCGACGGGCGAAGTGGCCTTGCATCACCGTGTAGTCGATGAGCGGAGCCAAAATATTTAGGAAGAGAATCGCGAGCATCACCCCTTCCGGATACGCCGGGTTCACCGAACGGATCAGCACCGCAAGTGCGCCGATAAGAAGCCCGTAAATTATTTTTCCGCGTTCGGTCCGTGCGGCTGAAACCGGATCGGTGGCCATGAAGACGGTTCCAAACATGAACCCGCCCAGCATCAAATGCCACATCCCAGGGAGATGCATGATGCCCGCCGACTCCGGCCCGGCAACGCCATTCATGAGGGCCGCCATGGCTAAGGCGCCGGCGACGCATGAGACCATGATTCGCCAACTGCCGACCCCCGTGACGATAAGGATGTAGGCGCCGATCAGGCAGGCCATTGTTGATGTTTCACCGATAGATCCCGGGATGGAACCGAGGAAGGCCTGTTTTAGTGTGAAACCCGCATTGCCCAGGGCGGCCGCGACATCGCCGTTTTTTTGGCTCGCTGAAACCAGCAAAGGCGTCGCGCCGCTAAAGCCGTCAACGAAAGACTCGTTCGAGTAGGTGAAGAATGGGAAAATCTTATCGAAGATGAGCGCCTTGCCGGCGACCCAGACCCGGTCGCCCGAGATCGAGGCCGGGTAGGCGAAGAAAACAAAGGCCCGTGCGGTGAGAGCGGGGTTGAGAATATTCATCCCCGTCCCGCCGAATACCTCTTTGCCCAGTACCACCCCAAAGGATACGCCGACAGCAACCATCCACAGTGGAATGCTCGGCGGCAGGGTGAGGGGGAACAACAATCCCGTCACCAGAAACCCTTCGTTAATCTCATGGCGCCGGACCAAGGCGAACGTGACTTCCCAGAAGCCGCCGACGGCGTAGGATGTGATGACAATCGGGACCGTGACCATGAGGCCGGTTGCCATGCAGGAAATAAAATCGGTGGAAAGACCTTGTGCCAAAAGCGCCTGCAACCCGACGTTGTAGCTTCCGGCAAAAAACGTCGGAAGGATGGCTGCAACCACCATGATCATGAGGCGCTTCATATCGAGCGCGTCACGGACATGGGTTCCACCCGTCGTCACTGTTGCGGGAGACAACAAAAAGGTCTCCTTTGCCTCGAACAAGGGATAGAGCTTTTCGAGTTTGCCGCCTTTCTCAAAAAGAGGACGGGCCTCTTCGATTTTGTCTTCGAGTAATTTGACCGGATTCATGATCAGCCTTCCTTCCGGATCAAATCGATACCGTCGCGAAGAATGGAGCCGACCTCGATTTTTGAGGGACAGACGAAGGTGCACAGGCCGCATTCCACGCAGTCGAGGATGCCATGCTGCTCCATCTCTTCGATGTCGCCGGCGAGAACCGCTTTTGCGGTTTGCTCCGGCCAGATATCGACCGGGCAAACGGATTCATAGATGCCGCTTTGCGTGAAGTTTCGCAGGCTGCCGCGTAAATTTGTATCGAGCGCGTATTCGGATTTCCCCAAAAAAGATCCAAGGTAAGTATTCGTCGTTGTGTATTTGTTCAGCCCCGGCATAAAGAAGCTGAGGAGTTCCCGTTCCCGTCCCTCTCGAAGAACAAATACCGCGGTGTCGTAGAGTCCGACAAATCCCGTCCGGGGGACCTTTCGTCCGCTAAGCACCGAGCCCGAAACGACGCGAAGTTCTCCTTCCTCCAGGCGACCGTCGGTGATTGATTCAATGGACGCTCCCACACGCGTCTTAAAGAGTTGGCGTTCTTTTACGGCGGGGCCGCCCAGAGCGATGACGCGTTCCGTGGAGTATCGACCCGTTTTGACGAAGCGCGCCAGTGCGAGCAAATCCTGGGCCCGGATGTACCAGACCGTTTCTCCGGATTTTGGAGGGCACGCATAGTAAATCTGAACTGCGGGATCCCCGGCGGGATACGGGCCCGCAAAGCGGCGGGTTTCAACACCCTTGGCATCCGTCAGAGCCGGGCATTGCGCGTTTTTTCCTATGCCTAGAAATACGGTGCCGTCCGTTAGCTTGGCAAGCAGGTCCAGACCGCTTTGAAAATCTTTTTCTTGGCCGCGCAGAACAATATCTGGATCGGTGTCAAAGTCGTCTTGCGGTGTTGCGCAGACGAGAATCGCTTTCGGCGGTGTATCTGGATTGGCAACGCAGGCAAACGGACGCTGGCGGAGCAAGGGCCAAAATCCGCCTTTGAGCAGGCGTTCAGTCAGGGCTTCCCGCGTGAGTCCCTGCAGGGCGTCGTCATCCAACGCGCCGTGTTCTTCGAATGTTTCTTCCCCGGCTAATTCAATAATTACTTCAAGAATTTTTCGGCGTTCACCGCGGTGTACCGAGGCGACGGTTCCTCCCGCCGGAGAAACCAATACAATGCGCGGGTCATCCTTGTCTTCAAGCAAGGGAGTTCCGGCCTTGACCGCGTCTCCTTCTTTAACCAAAAGGCGAGGCCTGAAATATCGAAGATCGTCAGGCTGTACCGCGGTCCGGGCGGGTCGGGGCGCTTCGAGGATCTTTGAGGCCGGACGTCCAGCGATCTTGAGATCGAGTCCCCGGCGGATGGAAATGGTTGTTGGCATAGTTGGAGAAGTCCATGTCAATTATACAAAAACTTGACCTTCCTCAAATATTGAGGCAGGTCAAATTTCGCTGAACCCCGGGGATCGCGGTGAGTTACTCGCCAACGACGGCTAGGTCGGCACCTTCCTTGTTGGCCGTGATTTCATAGGCCGCCTTGCCGTCTTTATTCAAACTGATCGTGAGTGTCCCATCCTCTGATTGGGAGAGAGTAAGGCTTTGTTTCTCTCCCGTGACAAATCCCCGGATTCCGTCGGCATACGAGGCGTCCGCATTCAGTTGGGCTGCGGCCAATGCTTTTAATGACTCCGACAAGGCAGGTTGTGCGAGAAGGAGGTTTAGCTCGGAAGCGTTTTCCACGGTGAGTTCTCCATCGAGTTTCCCATTCGTAAAGGAAATGGTTCGGTCGATGGCGTTTGCCGCATCGGGGACCAAACGCACGATTTGATACGCCCCATCCTCTCCATTGGGGAAGGTGAGCCAGAGGTTTCCGTCGATGATTTGCTTTTTCGTTGCTCCGGTGATTTTTGCGTTGGGGAAGGTGGTTTCTCCT
>NVTF01000131.1 GCA_002401485.1 Elusimicrobiota bacterium
TTTATCCGCTTGGGAGGGGGATTTTCTTGGGGTGGATTCGGCTGCGGATGGTGTTGCGGTGCTTTTTTTGTCGGGTGGTTTGCTCCATCCCGTTCTTTTGAAAGCATGCGGTTTAGTTCTTCTTGTTCCTTTTTTCTTCTTTCTCTATCAAACATCTCACGGATGCTGCCGCTTTCTTCTTGACGTTTTCTCACGTGAGCGGCCAAGATTATTTGTGCCCAATGCTGATCAATCTGTACGTTCTCTGAATTTGGATATTTAGGCATAGCATCAATGAGATTAAAAACACAGGTGGCGCTGTTTTGGTTTTGCCGTGATTGCCGCCAGGCCTCCATTTTTAACTCTGTTGAAAAATCTAGGCGGTTTTTTAATAACCGAGCGAAAATCGCGGAAACATCGCCGGCGTGTTTTTTCTCGCAGATCTTGTGCATCCACTCCAGTGCCAATTTCAGGTCGGTTGGGTAAAGTCTTTCTTCCTCTTGTTTCCGGAAAAGTTTCTCTTTTGAGGTGCGACGTTGTTGGGCAAGCGCTTCTCGCCGTTTTTTCGCACGTTGTTCATAGGAAGCAATTTCTATCGCCATTTCAGATTCGAATATGTTCCATGAATCTAGAAAGATGATTTCGCCGCTATCCTTAAGGATTTCAATTGAGGAGAGCCCCTGATCGGAAGAAGCACCAGTCTTCTCGTATAAATTCCGCATTTGAAGACGTTGAGGGAGGTCATCTTCAGTGAGGGCGTTTGGGTAGTGCTTTTGTACATATTTGGCTTCAATGCGGCTATCGTCGGCACTTTGCTCCAAACTTTTGAGCATTTTTGAATTGAATTTCGTTGAGAAGCCTAATGTTACTAACTGTCTATTGAGGTCTCTTGCAAGTGCGACCTCTTTTGTAAAAGCGCGGTAGTCTGACATCCTTTTCAGGTACGGCGTCATGATCAGGCCGGCTTCATAAGATTCCATAAACTCCAGCCAATGAACCGTTTCGTGAAAAATCGTTAGCGTAAGTCGTTCTGGACCCCCGCCAGAACTTTCGAGAAATGGCTTTAAGTAAATTTGAATTCCCCTCCTGGGGTTCATGGAGCCATAGGCTTTATCGGTGGCGTCGCTAAATTCCGGCCTCCAGAGTGGGAAGGACTTCGGGCCCGTTGGCTCTGCTCTCATTTTGGCCGGAATGAGTCCGAAGGTGCGGATCGTCGCTCGAATCAGCAGGCCGGATATATGTTCAATTTTTGCGTTTTCTATAGAAGCGTTTACTTCGCTCAATTTTTTATTTGCAATCGCCTCCTTGCATTCACCGTTGAACCATGAGTCCCAAATTTTCCCGCCAATGGATGTTCGACAATGGGTCTTTCTTGATTTTTCGGCACTTCCAATTTGGTTCTGAGCCTTGACGAGGCGTTTGTGCGCTCTATCTAGAGATACAAACGCATTATTTAAACGGTCGTATTCGGTCATTGTTGGAATTTTCGGCTGAGGAAGGAGCGAATCGATATTAGCTGCAAAACATGGGGAGGTCAGTATCATCCCAGCCATCAGGATCGAGAAGCCCTTCATGGAACGACCTCGAATTCGACCATCGGTGATCGAATATCTATATGCACCTCTTTATTCCAGTTACTGGATATCCCCCGAGTGGAAAGGATGGTTTGAGCTAATATATCGAAGGGTGGAAACAAATCCCGGAACCAGGACCTTCCGGAATATAAGCTGATGATATCCTCAAGATGGACCTGGATTTTGTAGATGCCGGGTTTTTTGAAAACGAAGCGGTCCAAAACCCGATATCCAGGGATCGGTTTCGGCGGTTTGAGCTTTTTCATCATCTCATTCACGCGTTTTTCCTGGAAACGACGATCACGTTCTTTTAATTTGTCGAACTTTTTGTCTGGAAATTCGCTCCAGAACTCATCGAAACGATCTTCTAAGTATGGACTGAGTTTTTTATGCGGTTCGTATCGCATGGGCGTGCTTGAGAGGGTTTCTCCCGGGTAAATCCAGTGAATGAATTTCGAAGCAGCCAGTTCGGCGTTTTCGTGTTTTTCGTATTTGTATGGCAAATAAAAATCTTCTAGAACTGATGTGGGGGTCGAAGATATTTTCTCTCCCCCTGGGCCCCAAACATCGAATGAAAGTTTCGTCCCTTGTGCGTTGGCAAGAAGGAACGGAAGACGTAGCGATGTTATCCCGCAGCAGTTGTTCTTGATTTCAATGCGATGCCAAAGTGAATACCGCTCTCCCACTTTAACCGGCCTTTCGGCAAGTTCAAGTTTGAGGGTTAAGGGATCACATGCGGCTTCCAATACGACCCCTTTATGAATGTGTTCGCCTAGGTATGCCACGGAGCCCAGGTCCTTGCAGGGTTGGTCGCAATGCTCTTTATGGTTGATCACATAAAGGAAGAATGCGCCATAGAAAATCATCACCACGATGAATGTGATGCTGACTTTCTTCATAAAGGGGCTTATTGTTAAATTTATTTTCATCACAATATAAAAAAGGAAGCATCAGCCCATTTTTGAGCGTTCGCTTCCCTGGTCTCATCCGGTTTCGGCCGGATCGTGGATGCCCCGGGGCCGATTCCCCAGGCTACAGAGTATTACCACAGGATAATGGTTCGGTTGGGCTATACCCAGGGTCTAATGGTTTAAGTCTCACTAGGCCTTAAGACTTTTTCCTGTATGCCCCTTTAGATTGGGCCCGCTTTCTCTTCTTCCTTCCCGCATTGTGAACAGCGCCATGTCGGCGCGCCGTCAATAACGAAACACCCGCCCAAAACAATCTCGCCTTTGTGCATGCGTTGGACCATGGCGTTGGTGGGTTTGACCTCGCCGTAGATAATGTCAGCAACGGGGGAGAACTTGCAGTCCGGGCAGGCGGCCGGTTTACCCGCCATCGACGAAGGTTCCCTCTCGGTAGGCGGCCATGGCGCGGTCTATTTCTTCGGAGGTGTTCATAACAAAAGGCCCGTGCTGCACGACCGGTTCCCCGATGGGTTTGGCCGCGAGCAGCAGGCAGCGGCCTCCCGAGTCCGAATGAAGGCGCGCAGCACCGCCCGAAGAAAGAATGGCGGCATGATCATCCCGCACGTAATCTTCACCGACGCGAACAGCACCCTCGAAGCAATAAACAAAAGCGTTGTGGCTTTCGGGAAGCGGGATTTCCACATGGGCGTTCTCAGCAAGCGATAGGTCGACGAAGAGCGGTTGGGTCCCTATTCCCTCGACGGGGCCGACCCCATCAGCAAGCTGTCCGGCGATTAGTCGCGCATGTGCGCCGCTTCCCAGGTCCAACTCAGGGATGCGTGCCGGTTCTATGTCCTGGTAGCGGGGAGCCTGCATCTTGTCGGCGGCCGGGAGGTTTACCCAAAGCTGGAACCCATGCAGGCGTCCTCCCTCTTGTTCGGGCATTTCCGAATGAATGATGCCGCGCCCGGCCGTCATCCATTGCGCCCCGCCTGAAACAAGCAGACCGGAATTGCCCATGCTGTCTTCGTGGCGCATTTTCCCTTCGATCATATAGGTGACGGTTTCAAAGCCGCGGTGCGGGTGCATCGGAAATCCTCCGAGGTAGTCCGAGCCTTCTTCGGAATCCATTTCATCGAGAAGAAGGAAGGGGTCGAGACGGTTGTCGGGACCCAATCCGATGCTTCGTTTGAGTTTGACGCCGGCCCCGTCAGAAACGGCGGCTGCTGAAAAAATCCGGATTGTAGAGCGTGTGGCCATGGTGAAAGTGTAGATGGGAGTTGCGAAAATCGCTACTCTATGGTTATTGGGCGTTTTTGTCGTTATACTCCATTATCAGCTAATGATTCGTGAGACAGTAAAATCAATCCTCCCGGAGTTTATTCTCGATCGCCTTGCGGCGATCAAGAGCCGTTATTTCATTAAGCCCAAGTGTTTTGGGGTGGAAATAACGGGCAATTGCAATCTCCGCTGCGCCATGTGTGCGTTGCCCCAAATGGTGCGACCGAAAGGAATCATGAAGCTCGAGATGTTTAAGAGTATCGTCGATCAGTCGGTCAAATACAAAATGCCGATCCATAACTTCCATGTGTTTGGTGATCCGCTTATTTACCCTCAACTTGAGGAGGCGATGAAATACTTCAAGGCTCACGGGTATGGGCCGGGCGTTTTGAGCACCAACGGGGTTTTGCTCAATGATGAGAGGATCGACATTCTGGTCAAGAACGTGAGAAACGTATTGATCGCCATGGATTCGATGGACGAAAAGGTTTACAGCGTTCTTCGCAATAATGACAAGTACCATCTCTTGACTGAGAATATCGATAAACTCATCAAACGTTCGCAAGGCTCCGATCTTAAGATTCAAATCCAGTGGCTGCGGACGGAGTTAAACCCGAACGAGACCATCGATCCCTTTGTGGAGCGCTTCGGGGAACACGACAACGTGATTTTCTTTGGGAAAACAACGATTCAATATAGCGGCGATGCCCCCGACTTGCGGGTCGAAAAAACAAAGATCGATGTTCGAACCTGCTATATGCCCAATGAAAACTTCAGCATCGGATGGGATGGTTTGGCTACCTTCTGCTGCTTCGATTACGACATGAAGCAAGGCATCGGTCACGTCAAGGACGATAATATCCACGATATTTGGTACGGCCCGAAGGCTCAGCAGCTGCGCTATGAGCTGCGCAAAGGTATTTTCGATAACTTGCCCACGTGCAAGGATTGCAACGGGCCTTTTTCCTGACCTTACAGCGGGACCAGCATAAAATCGCGCTTGATAACCCGTTTTCGTATGGCGTTAAACGAGGTGACCTTCGCCATTGTGCGCAGCAGCTCCGCGCCCTCGGAGCGGCGTTGGTCATTGGACATATCTTTTAATGAGGGCGTGCCGTCTTCCAGATATTTCGGTGAATAGTTCGTATGGCGAATCCTCAAGGAATAACCCTTCCCATTAATGGGGAGGTGGGCTCGAAATACGCCGGAATCGTCTGTGACGGTTGAAAGTTTTTTGCCCGATTTCAAATCGCTGAAGACGATGTCCACCTCACCGATAGGCTCCATTGTGTAGAGATCGTAGACGGCTCCTTTCACTCGAAAGTCAGAGCCGAAATCGGGGGTACCGGAATCCGTTGTCGGGATGTCGAGTGAGCCGTAGTTGGATTCGACGGCCCCCGCTGAGGTGATAATTGTCGGGGCCTCGGGCAGTCCGACCCTCTGGGTGGGGGCTTCCAGTTGATTCGAGCGGCTCTTTCGCCGGCGGCGCTTTGTCCCCTTTTTCTTCTTCTTGGCTGTTTCCTTGTCTGCCGCGGCCTTCGCCAACTCAAAAGCCAATTGAGACGCCGCGAGCTTAGCTTCTTTCTTGACCTTCGCCTCTTCGGCTAGGTTCTGTTTTTTAGCCTCGGCAGCGGCCCGCGAGGCTTCGGCCGGTTTCTGATTCTTAAAATAGAATGAACTTGCGGCCATCGCGGCGATGCATAATCCGGCGATGACAAACCCCGCTGCTTGGGATTTCGGCGGTGCGGCCGCGTGTGTCGGTGCCTCGTAGTTGTCCCCTTCCATGGAACGGGGAAGAATGCCTCCCGCTTGAATCGCGAGAAGATCGTCGGCTTCAGACGCGGGTCCATCCAGTGTCGGATCATTAATCGCATCGAGGGAGGCAGGGCCATCGAGAACGGGATCGTTGTCTAAATCGGCATGGGTTTGCGGTGGAGGGGTGTCCGCCACGAATTTAAATCCGCAACCGGGGCACACCTCCGCATCGTCAGCAACCTCACTGGCGCAACCGGGGCAGCGTTCCAACATAACCTTATGGTTCTAGCATCAAGTGTGATAGTTTGCAAGTACCCTATGGGGGGAGGGGGGTCAAACTAGCCTCAACAGTGGTTAAATCAAATATTGACACTCCATAAGGCGGCTGTTAGACTTTTGGGTGGAGAGAAAAAGGAGATCCCGATGAACCAAATTATCGTTAGTTTAATTGTTTTTTGTGCGTTAGCGGTGCCGTCGCTGCAGGCGAATACGCAAGGGGGGGCCACGCCGGAGCAGAATTCAATGGAGGGGGCCGCTGAAGGAGGCAAGATAGATATTGAGACAAACGCAGCGACCTTCTCAAAAGAATTCCTTAAATCGTTGGCGGAGGAGGTTCATCTTAATACGTCTCAGCAGAAAAAAATAAAAACTGTGATGGATAAGTCTTATGAGGGTTCAAAGGCGCAATGGGATCGCAAGGCTGAATTAGAAGACGAGCTTCAAAAAGTCGGCTTGGTGTTGGGAAAGGAGATCCGCAGCATGTACGAGGCAATTCGAAGCATTCTCTCTCACGAGCAGCGAGAGCGCTTTGATGAGATTCGGGTTGGGCTGCGCAGCGGCAACGAGTTGCCTTCTTTTAATGGGTCCCGCCAGGCGAGAAGTGCGGGACGGGGCGGCCCGGGGAGGCACGCCTCTAGATGAGCAAGCTGTTTGCCTGCATCGTGATCGGCGCTCTTGCGACGGGTGTTGCTGCTGAGGAGGGAGGAGACTCTCCTCAGCAGCAAGAGCGTTTTCTCGACGAGCTTGATAAGCAGCTCGGCCTTAAGGACTCGCAGAAAGAGAAAATTAAATCCGTTCTCGAGAAATCGCGATCGCAAAATAAGAAGAAGAAGGCTGAGCTTAAGAAGCTTCGAAAGCGCATGAAGTCTCTTGGAAAGGAATTGCGCCGATCCGAGCAGGAAAAGAAAGAGAAAATTCGAGAGCAGCTAGACCTCGATCAAAAAGAAAAATTTGACGAAATGATGCAGCGCATGAAGCGCAAGCACCGCCGCAGAGAGCGGAAGGGGCGACGCATGCGCGGGATTGACATCGACCCGAGAGAACTTCCGCCGGGATTGATGGAGCGCATGCAGAGAGGGGACCGGATGCCCTCCTTCCCTCCGGAGATGCGCCACAAAGGGCGCAAAGGACGTGACGAGCTCCCTCCGGAGATGAGGCGCCGTGTAGAAGAGCTGAAGGAAAAACGCCGGCGTCAGGGAGAAGGAACTCAGCGGGACGTCCCGCCCCCGGAGGAATGGGATGATCGCCGTCGCCCGTTTGAAGGCGGACCTGATAGAAGCGACGATGACTAGCCGGCTGTAGAATCGATGTAGTGGGGCGAAGAAAAACGACCCCCGGCGCAAGCCGGGGGTCGTTCATTGTTTCTTGCTGAAAGGGCTCCCTTGGGCACAAAAAAGCCCTCCCGGAATTCCGGGAGGGCTTCATTGATTGTAGGTCGCTTAGATTAGCGCCGGCAGAAATACGAGTGAAACAATCGTCATTAACTTGATGAGAATGTTCATCGCCGGTCCGGAGGTGTCCTTGAACGGATCCCCAACGGTGTCGCCGATGACAGCCGCCGTATGGGTATCCGAGCCTTTGCCGCCGAAGTGGCCCTGCTCGATATACTTCTTCGCGTTGTCCCAGACGGCGCCCGCGTTGGACATCATGAGTCCAAGCGCGACACCGGTGATCGTGGCACCGGCAAGGAAACCGCCCAATGCCGAGAGTCCGAGGAACTTTCCAACCAAGAGCGGCGCAATAACGGCCGCGACACCCGGCAGGATCATTTCCTTAAGAGCCGCAGTCGTAACGATGTCTACGCAGGTGTCGGAGTCCGCTTTCGCGGTGCCTTCGAGAAGACCCTTGATCTCTTTGAACTGACGCCGGATCTCAAGCACCATCAGGTTTGCGGCACGCCCGACGGCCTTCATGGTCATGGCTGCGATGGCGCACGGCATAACGGCGCCGAGGAACAAGCCCATCACCACGTCGACGTTGGTGATCTGCATGTTGATTGCGCTGCCGGTAAGACGTTCCGCCGTCTGTGCGAAGGCTGCGAACAGCGCGAGCGCCGTGAGGGCCGCTGAGCCGATCGCAAAACCTTTACCCACGGCTGCGGTTGTATTTCCGATGGCGTCGAGTTTGTCGGTGATCTTTCGGATCTCCGGGCCTTCGCCCGCCATTTCCGCCAGTCCGCCCGCGTTGTCGGTGATCGGTCCGTAGGAGTCGGTCGCCATGACAATGCCGATGGTCGCCAGCATGCCGAGCGCGGCGAGTGCGATTCCGTAGAGATCTCCGTACTTGTGAGCGACGCCGATGCCGATCACAATGGTGATCATCGGAAGGCAAACACTCTCAAATCCAACCGCGACGCCGTTGATGATCGCGGTTGCGGGACCGGATTGTGAGGTCTCGGCTTGATGAATGATCGGAGCCTTCGAGGTGTAGTAGTCGGTTTCCATGCCCACCGCGACCCCCGTGAGGAGACCTGCGATTACGCAGTAGAAGTAGTTCGCTGAACCGAACATCTTGGTGATAATGAAGTACGTCGGAATCGCGAAGATAACCCCGGCGATGTAGGTCGACATATGCAGAGCCTTGTCCGGCTCCATGCCGCGCAGCAATTTCATGGACCAAACACCGAGAACCGAGGCGACAAGGCCGACGCCCGCAAGAGCGAGCGGCAGCAGCATTCCGTTGGTTTGGTTCGGGTTGTCCGCGCCCCAAGCGTAGGCGAGTGCAATGCCGGCGATGATGGACCCTACGTAGGACTCGAACAAGTCCGCGCCCATTCCGGCGGTATCTCCAACGTTGTCGCCGACGTTGTCGGCGATGACGCCCGGGTTGCGCGGGTCATCTTCAGGAATTCCGGCTTCGGTTTTGCCAACGATGTCGGCGCCGACGTCAGCGGCTTTCGTGTAGATGCCGCCGCCGATGCGCGCAAACAGCGCGATCGAGGAAGCCCCCATGGCGAAGCCGTTGATGACCGCTGGCGTGTTGTTGATCCAGTAGACGAGTGCCACCCCGCCGAGGCCGAGTGCGGCTACGGTGAGTCCCATGACAGAACCGCCCCGAAAGGAGA
>NVTF01000132.1 GCA_002401485.1 Elusimicrobiota bacterium
TCGAGGGAGTGCAGCCCCGCGCCCGTAATCACCGACGGGCCGCGGCCGGCGGATTCAAAAATAGTGTGGAGCATCGCCGAGACAGTCGACTTGCCGCTGGTGCCCGCGACCGCGATTGTTTGATGCTCTAAGACGATGGCGGCAAGCCAATCCGCCCGGTGAACAATTTTAATACCCAACGACTTCGCCTTCGCCAACTCGGGGTTATCGTCTTCGATAGCCGTGGAGACAACCACCGTCTCGGTTTCCGAGGTTAATCCCGATCCATCCTGCGGGAATAACTCCACCCCGACAGCCTCCAACGCCACCCGAATATCCCCCGCTTTATCCTGATCGAGGAAACGATCCGACCCCGTCGCCCGTCCTCCACCCATCGCGAGAAATTGCGCGAGCGCACTCATGCCCGCGCCGTAAACCCCGACGAAATGAACCTTCTTCATTTTCCGCTAAATCCCTCTAAGGCCGAGTCCGCCCGCGTGATTCGCGTAATTCGGTCATAAACAGCCGCGGGAAGAGTGCGCATTAAGGGGAGCCACTTAATGAGGGCGGGCTCGCTGACATACAGTTTCCCGGAACAAACACCCGCAAGGATTTTCTCGGCAACCTCTTCCGGCGTCAACCAACGCGTCCACCGCGGCGGCGTAGCCCCGTCAAACATGCCTGTCATGATAAAACTCGGGCAAACAATCGTCATGCCGATGTCTTCGATCTTGTCTCGGCGCAATTCCTGGCGAAGGGACTCCGCAAACCCGACCACGCCGTGTTTAGACGCTGAATACGCCGCCATTCCGGCGACCCCCACCAGTCCGGCGGCCGAAGCGACGAATACCAGATGTCCCCGCTTGCGCGTGATCATCCCGGGCAAAAAGGCCTTCGTCGTCCACATATAGGAAAGTAGATTAACGCGCACCGTTGCTTCAACACCCTGCAGATCAGCCTCAAGAAAGGTGCCCGGACGCATGATGCCCGCATTATTATCCAGCAGGTCAACGGGGCCCAGCTCATTTTCAACCCGCCGTGCTGCGTCAAAAACCTCATCGCGGTCCCCCACATCGAGAGCGTACGCCGCGACAACCCCCAACGGATCCAGCAACCTCCGCGTCTCCTCAAGTCGATCCCGATCCAGATCCCACAGCGCAACCTTCGCACCGGCACGAATCAACCGCTCAGCAGTAGCCCGCCCCAATCCCCCAGCCCCACCGGTAACAACCGCCACCTTTCCCCGAAAATCACGCATAAGAGAAGTCTACAAAGTAGAAGTAGGGGTCTGTCCCCCCTCTAATTAGACGCCGGCGGCGGCGAAGAGCTCGATTAGGGAGGATTCGTCAATAACGAGCACAATGCTGCACTCGGCAGAGAGGTCTTTTGAGAACATATCCACGTGGGAGAGGAGAATTATGTCTTTGCGGCCATCGTAGCGGACAAGTGCCTTGGCAAGTATATCGGCCTTGGGCCCGACGCGAACATCAGGGACAGTCAATATGACAGTTTGGCCGAATTTATCAGCCAAAGCTCCAATGATGCCATGGGCGACGATATTGGAAACTTCACCAACAGTCAGCCGTACCAAATCATTCATTCGGCTAAGCCGCTCCGAAAAGGGCTGAGTTACGGCATCTGTAACCGCTTGGGCCCCTTTTTCCGAAAACAGCAGGATGATGCTCATTGGAAAACCGTCTTCTGAGTCAAAAGAAGCCGCAACATGGGGCACCTTTGATTTGTCAAACCAAGAAAGCATGCGAACTGCCGGAATCTCCTTGGTGCTGGAAGACATGACTCCCCATTCCGTACGGGACATTTTTGCCAAGGCATCCGCACTCCGCGAGACCCCCTCTTCAATGAGTCCTGTGAAAATTTCTAACGATTCAGGTTTCAAATTCATAAATGAAAATCAGAGCTTTTTAACACCAACCTTCTCCAACATTTCTTTTAGCTCACCCACATCAAAGGGTTTATGCAAAACACCTAGTGCGCGCAAGGATAAAGCCTTAGCCTCTAGGGCTTTTTGATCATTTCCCGTGACAATGAGGACCTTTGCGTGAGGATCGATCCGCCGCAGCTTGGCCAAGACGTCCATTCCATTAATATCGGGGAGAGAAACATCCAAACAAACAAGATCCGGCCGGTGTTTGGGATAAGCCTCTAAAGCCTCATTGCCCGACTCAACCTCGGCCACCACATCGTGCCCAAGTTCCTGGAGCATCTCACCAAGCATGATCCGAAGAACCGGAGAATCATCAACAACCAATATTCGATATCCCATATTTGGCCCCCAAGCAACCGTGCTCCCAAGTGTAACAGGGGAGGAAAGACGCCGCAAGGGTGTGCCCGAAACACGTTTTCCTCAAAAGGCGCCCAGACCCTTGCTTCGAAAACCCCCTAAATCGCACAATTAAGGTATCGGGGAGGTGCCGCATGCCATTTACGACCGTCGCAGAACATAAAACAGAACACCTCTCAGTCCTATCGGCTGACGGAAGTTTCGACGCGTCTGTGGCCCCCGATATTTCAAAAGAAAAACTCCTTGAGATGTACACGGTCATGACCCGCATTCGCGTTTTTGACGAACGCGCGATCAAACTTCAGCGCCAGGGCCGGCTCGGGACTTATCCCCAAATTCTCGGACAGGAAGCAACACAGTGCGTGCCCGCTCTTTGCCTGGAGCCCAAGGATTGGATACTCCCGACCTACCGGGGCCAAGGATCCTACTTCGCCCGCGGCATGCAGATGCGCTACAGCCTCATGTATTGGGGCGGCGACGATCGCGGCGTTCAATATCCCAAAGAAAACAACGATTTAATGTTCTCCATTCCCGTAGGCGCTCACATGACGCAGGCGATGGGGCTTGCATGGGGCGAAAAGTTGAAGGGAACCAAAAATGTCGCGGTCTGCTGGATCGGCGACGGCGCCTCCTCCAAAGGCGATTTTCATGAAGCGATGACGTTTGCGGGCGTGCACAAACTCCCATTGATAATGTTCATCGAGAATAACGGCTGGGCGATTTCACTTTCCCGTAAGGAGCAATGCGCTGCCGAAACTCTCGCGCAGAAAGGCCACGGATATGGCGCGCACAGCATACAGGTAGACGGCAACGACCCCCTCGCGGTATATAAGGTCGTCTCCGAAGCAGTCGCCCGCGGTCGCGCCGGCGAAGGGCCGACGGTGATCGAAGCGTTGACCTACCGCATCAGCAATCACACCACCGCCGATGACGCCTCGCGTTATCGCTCCAACGAGGAAGTCGAGGAATGGAAGAAAAAAGACCCTCTCGACCGGTTTCGCAAACATCTGCTCAAGACAGGAATTCTTGATGACGCCGGGATTGAAACCATTCAAAAGGAAGCGGAAGAGTATGTCGTCGGAGAGGTAAAAGCCTACGAAGCCTTCGACAAACCCAATCCCCTCAACATGTTTGCCAACAACTCCGAAAAAGCGCCGTGGCATGTCATTGAGCAGCGCGCCGAACTCGAAGAGATTCTCAAAGAAAAACAGATTCGCAACGAGATCCCCGAATTACCGGCGGCGGAGGGTCGCTTCCCGTGAAAAACCTGCTCCAAGGCATCAACGAAGGACTGAAACAAGCGATGGAGGCCGACGAAAGGGTCATCCTTCTTGGGGAAGATATCGGAAAAAACGGCGGGGTATTTCGTGTTACCGACGGCCTGCAAAAGACATTTGGTCCCAAACGCGTTTACGATACGCCGCTTGCGGAACTCGGAATCGCCGGAGCAGCGGTTGGACTCGCACTCACCGGCCTGCGACCCGTCGCCGAAATCCAATTTTCCGGATTTAGCCCCCCCATTCTTGACCAAGTCATTTGCCACTTCGGCCGGATGCGCAACCGCACCGGCGGCCGCAACACCCTTCCCTTAGTCATACGCCTGCCCCAAGGCGGCCTCATCCACGCACCCGAACATCATTCCGAGGCCCCCGAAGCGTACTACTGCCACACAACGGGCATCAAGGTGGTCATGCCTTCCACCCCGGAGGATGCCAAAGGCCTCATGATCGCCGCGATCGAAGATCCTGACCCGGTTATTTATTTCGAACCCAAACGCCTGTACCGCCTGATCAAGGGCGAGGTCCCCGCGGAAAAATACTCGACGCCGCTGGGCAAATGCCGCATCGCCCGCGAGGGAACCGATTGCACCGTGATCACGTGGGGAGCGATGGTGCACACAAGCCTCAAGGCCGCGCAGGAACTTGAGAAGGACGGAATCTCCATCGAGATTGTCGATCTTCGTACGTTGACCCCGATCGACATCGAAGGCGTCATCGCGTCGGTTAAAAAAACAGGACGCGCTGTCGTCGCCCACGAAGCTCCCAACACCGGCTCCTGGGCCGCGGAAGTATCCTCACTCGTACACGAGCGGGCATTCGATGCGCTCAAAGCACCGGTCGAGCGAGTCGGATCCTGGGACATCCGCCAACCCCTATTTAAGACAGAACACTTTTACATCCCCGACGCCCACCGCGTCGTACGAGGCGTCAACAAAACACTATCACGAGTTGGGGCCGTACGTTGAGTTGTTTGAGGGATTGGGGACAGGTACTATGCATTTAGCTTTTGGAAACAGTTCGTTGTTTCCAAAAGCTAAATGCATAGTACCTGTCCCCAATCCCAACTCAACGTACGGCCCCAAAAGGAGAGCAATATGGCATTTGAATTTAAACTTCCGGATCTTGGCGAAGGGCTTGAAGAGGGCGAGATTGTGCAATGGCTCATCAAGGAAGGCGACGCGGTCATCGAAGACCAGCCGATGGTCAAGGTATTAACCGACAAAGCCGAAGTCGAGATCCCCTCCCCGAAGGCCGGGAAGATTTCCAAACTGCATGCGTCCGCCGGTGAGAAGGTGAAGGTCGGCGCAACAATCGTTGAAATCGAAGAGGGCTGAGGCCGTGGCCGTTGAGACGAAGGCAATGAAAAAAGAAGAACGCATTAAATACCGCTTGATCCGCCGGGTGACCGGCGAGAAGATGCTTGAGTCGGTGCAGAAAATCCCGCACGTCAGCCACTTCGACGAGTGCGACATGACCGAACTGCTCACCCTGCGCAAGGAACTCAAGCCCGAGGCGGAAAAACGCGGGATCAAGCTGTCTTTTCTTCCCTTCGTCATGAAGGCGCTCATCGCAACCTTCAAGGAACACCCCAGCCTCAACGCGGTGCTCGATGTGGAGGCGCAGGAAATCGTCCTCAAGAAGTATTTCAACCTCGGCGTCGCCGTCGCGGCGGAACAGGGACTTTATGTTCCCGTGGTGAAAGGCGCTGAGAATAAAGATATCTGGGCCCTCGCGAGTGAAATCGTCACGCTCGCCGAGAAGGTGCGCGCGAATAAAATTCAGCTGCCCGACATTCAGGGCGGAACATTCACGATCACCAACATCGGCCCCATCGGCGGACTTTACGCAACGCCAATTATCCTGTACCCCCAGACAGGTATCCTCGGCCTGATGAAGATGCGTGAGATGCCGGTCGTGCGTGACGGGGAGATCGTTGTTCGATCGATCATGAACGTCGTGCTTTCCTTCGATCACCGCGTGCTCGATGGCGCGGAGGCCGCGACCTTTGTGACCAAGTTCATCAAACGCCTAGAGGATCCGCGCTCGCTGCTCTAATCTCGGAGAAACCATGAAATTAAAACTATCCGCTGTGCTCCTTGCATTCGCATTCACCGCCTGCTCCAAAGGCGGCGGATCTTCGCCCGTTGTCGAGGCCGGATCCAACGTCAAAATGCACTACACCTTGACCGTTGACGGCAAGGTTGCCGACACCTCGGAAGGCAAGGATCCTCTGGCCTTCACACAAGGGGCAGGACAAATCATTCCCGGTCTCGATCGCGAAATGCTCGGACTGAAGGTCGGCGATAAGAAAACAGTAACCGTTGCCGCCAAAGACGGCTACGGAGAGATCAACCCGCAAGCGATCCAGAAAATGCCCGCGGACATGGTCGGGAAAATTCCCAACCTTAAAGTCGGCATGATGCTCCAAGGTAAAACGCCCGAGGGACAAATGTTCCGCGCGCGCGTTATTAAAATCGATAAAAAAGAAGTTACGGTTGACCTCAACCATCCGCTCGCGGGGAAAACACTGACCTTTAATGTCGAGATTGTAGAAGTCGTTGCCGGAAAAGCATAACCCCTTTTTCAAACCGGAGGCGAACCCGATGTCCCGTATTTTATTATCAGCGCTGCTGCTTGCCCTCTCAATCCCCTCCTACGCTGCCAGAAAGGCCGTCAAAGGAATTTCGCGAATTGACGCCGCAGCACGCGGAAAGCGCGTTTCGAAGGTTCGCTACCACTTAAACATCGCGCTAACAGCCGAAGACGCGGAGTACAAGGGTTCGGTCACAACGAACTTCACACTCGCTGGCGCGAAGAAAGACCTCACCGTCGATTTTAGAGGCGGGACCGTTGCTTCCGTTGAGGTGAATGGGAAAAAAGTCAAAACGAAGTACAACGACTTTTTCATCACGCTGCCAAAAAGATCCTTAAAAGAAGGCGCCAACACCCTGACCATCGCTTACAGCCACCCCTACAGCAACACCGGCGCGGGTCTCTATCGCTTCAAGGATCCAGCCGATGGAGGCATCTACCTTTATACCGACTTTGAACCCTACGACGCCAACCGCCTATTCCCGTGTTTCGACCAGCCGGATATTAAGGCGCGTTACCGTACAACGGCAGTCGTGCCCCAGGACTGGGTCGTTGTGAGCGCGACGCTTGACAGCGACGTCATGCCCGCAGGAAAGGGACTCAACCGGTGGGAATTTCCCGAGAGCAAACCCTTCTCCACTTACATTTTTTCCCTGCACGCCGGGGAATACCGGGTCTGGAAGGCCGATCACAAAGGACTGCCGCTGCGGTTAATGGCCCGAAAATCCTTTGCCAAACACGTCGACGTGCAAGAGTGGATAAACATCACCAAGAAGGGCTTCGACTTCTTCAACGAATACTTCGGCGTCGACTACCCCTTCGAAAAATACGACCAAATCATCGCCCCTGACTTTAACGCAGGCGCGATGGAAAACACCGGGGCGGTGACCTTCTCGGAACGCTACATCACCCGCGGCAAACCCACCTGGAACGACCAGCGCGACACCGCAAATGTGATCCTGCATGAAATGGCCCACATGTGGTTTGGCAATCTCGTCACCATGAAATGGTGGGACGACCTCTGGCTTAACGAAAGTTTCGCCTCCTACATGTCCATCGTCGCTTTGCATGACGCGACGCGTTTTAAGGATTCGTGGGAAGATTTCCTTCTCGGCTACAAACAATGGGCGTATTGGGAAGACCAACTCGTCACGACCCACCCCATCGAGGCCGACATTACCGACACCGCCACGGCCTTCGCTAACTTCGACGGAATTACCTACGGCAAGGGTGCCGCCAGCCTCAAACAAATCGCTCACTTCATCGGTGAGCAAGGATTCAAAAAGGGGGTTCAGCTTTATTTCAAGCGCCATGCCTTCCAAAACACGATTCGCAAGGATTTCGTGGACGCACTTGCCGAAGGCTCGGGTAAAAATCTCGATGCCTGGACGAAGCAATGGCTTCAAACCGCGGGAGTAAACACACTCGCGGCCTCCTTCACCTGCACAGATGGGAAGGTGAGAAACCTCACACTCAACCAGGGGTATCAAGAAGGCTATGCGACCCTGCGCGGCCATAAAACCAACGTCGCCATCTACGAAAATAAAGGACGCGGGCGCCTCGAACGCATCGCTGATGCCGATATTGAATATACGAGCAAGAAAACCTCAGTTCACGCTTTTGACGGCGCCGCGTGCCCGGCTCTCGTCTTCCCCAATGCAGGGGATCACGATTACGTAAAGGTTCGACTCGATTACATCAGCCTTCAAACGGCCAAGGTCGCGTTGAAAAACATCACAAACCCGCTTGACCGCGCAGGCCTGTGGATGACGCTCTGGGATATGGTCCTCGACGCCGAACTCCCTGTACTCGAATACACCGACATCGTGCTCGCCAATCTCGAAGTGGAAATCGATGAAACGGGCAGTCTCATGACGCTCTCCAAAATCCTCGATACCCTGCACGGACGACGGCTGAATTCCTCCTCGGTGCTGAAGTACCTCGCCGGCGAGAATGATCTCGCAAAACGTCGACGCACCCAGGTCGTGGAGCGCCTCGAAAAATTCCTGTGGAAAAATTTAGCGCGATTCCCGAAGGAAAGCGGGCGTCAAATGCTGCTCTTAGATGCCTACACCCGGGTTGCCGAAACACCTGCCGGTCTCGCTCGGCTCGAACGAATCCTGGACGGAAAAGAAGCGCTAAAAGGCTGGACCGTCGATCAAGACCGGCGTTGGAACATTCTTTCCCAGTTAAGCCGATACGGATCTCCCGGAGCCCCTAAACGAATTCGCGATGAAACTGCCAAAGACAACTCAAGCCGCGGGCAAAAGGAAGCTATCGGCGCTTCCGTGATCGCAAATTCCTGGGACGCCAAACAAGCGTGGCTGGACGAAGCTCTCGATCCCAAAACCAAGAAATCTCTCGCGAAGCTCAAGTCAGCAATGGGGGCGGTCTTCCCTTATGATCAGCCTAAGCACCGCCGCCGATTCGCCGACACCTACTTCACCCAACTGCCCAAACTGGAGAAATCGCGGCCGCATGAATTCCTCGGCTCCTTTGCCGGGTCGCTGGTCCCCACAACCTGCCAAGCCAAGGACGAACAAGCGGTCGCGAAATTCTTAAAGAAATATCCTAAATTCGACCCCGTGGCTCGCAAAAAAATCAGGGTGGCGAAACAGGAAAACGGGCGATGCGTCAAAGTACGGGCACTCGTGGAAAGCGCCGCTAG
>NVTF01000133.1 GCA_002401485.1 Elusimicrobiota bacterium
CGCAAATATCTTAGAACGCGCGACCTTCTGGATGCAGGCGCATCCGCAGCAAACCACCTGGACCGCACTCGGCATTGTTGCGGCGGCCTTACTCAGCGTCGCCTTTTATTCCCGCTCCCAAGCGGAAAACGAAGACGCCTGGTCCAAACTCGCGGTGGCCACCAGCTACGCCTATATGGGCCGCGGCGCGGAAGCCCTCACTCAAATTCAAACCCTGGCCAACGAACACCCCACAAACTCAGCCGCGCATTACGGCTGGCTGCTGACCGGGGATTTAATGTTCGATCAAAAACAATATCCCGAAGCGGAAAAGGCGTATCGCAAGGTCATGAATTTGACCGGCGGCAGCGAAATGCAGCCGCTCGGGCTCGCCGGTCTCACCCTTACCCAAGAGGCCTCCGGTGATTGTAAGACCTCTGTGGCGGGGAGTTCTCAATTCCTAAACACCTACAAGGATCACTTTCTGGCCCCTCAAATGCATGGCTCCTTGGTCCGCTGTCACACGGCGTTAGGCCAAACGGAGCAGGCAAGATCCGCTTTAGAGCGCATGGAATTCCTTTATCCCAATACTTACTGGGCGCAATGGGCGAAGGACCGAAAGGGCTGATCCCCCGTCGGTAATCGCGTACTTCCATTTATTACCCTTTAGTCCTACCTAACAATTGTTAGTCCCGCGAAACAACCAAACCCCTTGACGAGGATGGTGTATTCCTTTATAATCCCGGGAGTTCGAGAAACTCTTTTGGGGACGTCACATTTCTCGAACCACTGTTGACGCCGAGATTCGTAGTCGAGATCTTGGCGTTTTTTTGTACCCAATTTTTCAGTAGATTTTGAAGGTGCGGATTGGGACATGCGACATAATAACACTCAACAGCAAAAGGACGTCCTAAATAATCCGAAAAACACCTTGTAGGACGCTTGACAGCTGGAATGGGTTTCGATAAAATCCACCCAGTTGATGTGAAGGGGGAACGGTTTTTCTCCTTCGCGATAACGGAGCATCCCGCTGTCGACCGGCGGTTCCGTCTAGGCTGCGAGGCCGGCGGCGAGGGGGATGCTAGGGAAATAGACGGTCAAAAAACTAAGTATCCCCTAGGGATGCAACGAATGAACGAAGGAGGACTTACTTAATGAAGAAACTATTGGGGACAGCTATAGCTGCCATCCTTCTGTTTCCGGTCACCTCGGTTAACGCCGAAGTGTTTAAGAACCTGAAGGTATCTGGAAACTTAGACATCCAGATGAATTCAGCGCGTAACGTACTTGACTTCGACGCAGCCGCTCAAGACAGAATCAGCGGCGTTGGAACGCGTACAATGCTCCACATGGATTGGGACTTGCTGGATGATGTTCACTCGAAAGTGACCCTGCGCAAGAATGACACCGTATGGGGAACGGCTGCTTCAGGTGGACAGGGTGCAGCAGGTGGAAGCCAAGCGATTGGACATCGTGACACAGCCGGAACAGCCACAAACGGCATCCTCGGAAATGTGTTCATTGACCAAGCGAACTTCACAATCGACAAGTTGTTGGGTCACTTCGACACCACCGTCGGTCGTCAGTTCTACGGAGAGCCGGGATCCTTGAACTTCTATTGGGGTCCTCGTGACACCCAAGACCAGGACGTTACATCGTTTGATGCCGTTCGCGTCAACGCTGAAAACGACTGGATGAAGGTCACTGCTATCGGCGGCATGATAACAGCAGTCCCTAACGGCACTGCGGGTGCAGACTCCAACACGAAAATGAAGGGAATTAACATCGGTTGGAAAGGCCTTCCGCTAAAGGTCAACACCTACCTATGGAACCGCTTGTTTCAAGGGACAGGCGTCTCTGGCAGCGTTGCTGGAAGAAACGACAACCTCTACACCTACGGACTTAAACTCGCGGGTGAGTCAGACTGGGGTTGGTTTAGCGCTGAATTCGCGAAACAATCCGGAGAATGCCGATCTGCAGCGGCCGGTCGTTGCGGAACTGAAGCAGCTGCTGCTCACGCCGCAAACTACACGGGACACGCCTTCCTAGCGGAACTCGGCTTCAATGCCGATGTCGCGAACGTCGGTGGTATTTCACCGTGGGCCAGCTTCGGTCTTGGAACAGGCCAGTCGGACAGCCTCTCAGGAACCCAGGACGGCTTTCAGAGCGTTGCCTCTGACTGGCGCCCCGGCGTCATCAACCGACGCTTCAGTGGAGCCGGTGCTGGAGCAGGCTCGGACGTCCTCGGTGGTGGTGTTGGTGCAGGTGGATCAACCACGACCGGCCTCTCCAACCGTGTTGTTTACGGAATTGGAACGAACTTCACGCCGGCTGCGATGGATCAGCTGACCGTTGGCGTGCAAGCTTGGGACTTTCGGCGACAACGCAACGACGTTCAAGTTGCCGTCGCGTCTGGAAACAAACACATCGGCACCGAAGTCGCGGTGACAGCCAATTGGGCTCACTCGGAGAACGTCTCCCTGAGCGCAGGTGTCGCGCGCTTCTTCACAGGCGGCTTCATCAAGGAGCAGCTTACTTCGGACAGCCCCGCGTCGTTCATATTCTCGGACGTCTCACTCCGGTTCTAAGAACCAGAGCGATCCGAAAAGATTAATTGAAACCCCCGGCGCTTGCGCCGGGGGTTTCTTTTTGCCCAAATGCCATGTAACCTGAAAGACAATTTGCTAGATTACCCTCGCATGAAACGAGCCCTTCTCCTGGCAACCCTCCTCGCGTCAACAGCCCTATCGGCAAACGCCGCGAAGCTCGACATCACCACCGAATACCGCATTCGGGCTATGGCCTATACAAACTTAAACCTCGACCCCCTCGCCAACGTCGATCGCTCATTTTTATCCCAAAGCGCCCGCCTCGGCTTTGCCATCAAAAACATCACCCTCTCTGATAATAAAGCCGAACCCGAAACGATGGATGTTGTCCTGAAATTGCGCGCCATCGGCGTCGCCGGATCCACGACCAGTTTTCAGCCGCCCTTCGATGTCATCGCCAATCAATATCCCAACACCGCCTTTATCCCGTTCATGGAAAACGCCTATGTCCGGGTCAACAATTTGGGGGGATATCGCTGGACCTTCACCGCCGGCCGCATGAACTACACCCTCGGATCGGGCCTGCTGCTCGATGACAACGGGGCCGGACTCACCGGATTCACCGCCAAAACCCAGGTTCCCTGGGGGGACTTCAAAGCCGAGGCCTTTGGCTTTTCCGCTTGGAATAGCCAAGGGACTCCTAATAGCCTCACCGTGGTCGGCCTCAGCCTCGAGAAACGGGGGCAAGACGGCATCTGGCAATGGAACCATCTCTTCGAAAAAGACCGTACCGAACAATTATTCCCCGTCAACGGCTGCGCTGGCGGCTGCCTCGTATCCAAGGTCCAGAACTACTTCTCCAGCGTTCGCTACAAAATGCGCTACAAGGCCATTATTTTTGATGGAGAGGCCGCCATCCAGCTGGGAGCCGCCACACCCACCGGAGCAGCCCCCCTGGGCAATCACATCACCACCAACGCCAACGCCCAGGTCGTTCGCGCCAAGTGGAAACAAACCTTCTACAAGGACATCCGGGGCATCACCCGCATAATCCTAGCTCGCGGCTCAGGAGACGACCCCGGCACACCCACCACCAACGAAGCCTTCCGACCCTCCCATGGGAAGCGTTTTGACGGCCTGGAGCGGGTCGGATTCGGCCAATTTTTCGCCACCACCCCCTACGACGCCTTTGGCGGCCAAAGCACCGCCACCGCAAGCGGCCTGCAAACCGGGGCCAGCGGCATTATCACCGTAGGCTTTGGCATCACACCACCCTCCTACAAGGGCTGGGTGCTCGATTTCGACTACTTTTTGTACCAAGCGGAGCGAAACACCAAGGCCGCTCGAACACTCGGCTCTGAGGTCGATTTCACGCTCCGATACGACTTCCGTGAGCGCTTCCAAATCCACGCCACAGCCGCCTTTTTCCAGTCGGGAGGGGCCGTCAGCACCGTAGAAACCACCGCCCGCCGCTTCATGTTCGAAGTCACCGGCCGCTTCTAATATAGGGGTCAGGCCCCTGTCCACACCTGCCAAGCTTCCTGTTAATCAATAAGTCCTAGCCCTGCCTAGATCCCCCGAATTCGCTGCTCGATCGAACCTCAACAAGGGGAAAAACCCACTCCAAAAGTGTCCCTTGAACAAGCCTGAATCCAGGCTTTTTAGGCACCAGAAATCGGCCCATTGCCCTGCCCAAAATGCCCCTATGCGGGGGGAGTTATCCCAGGACTTATCCACATGCCCTTGTCTTAAACGTGGCATTAAAAACTTAAATTAAAGACTTAAGTCATGACTTAAACCAGGTCTTTGACATTAATTTCACGACGGGAGTGGCTTAAACGACACTCCCGTTCTTGTCCACAGATGTTTGACTTAATTGGGAGTTCGTGGCATAATTACGCGATGAGCCCGGAAGGCAATAATACCCATCGCCTCAAGATCCAGCTGCCCAGCGGAGCCTCGTTTGAGGCCGAGGGAACGCCGGCTTTTATCGCCGCCGAGCGGCAGGAATTTGTGACTCTCCAGGCCGGCCGCAGGGCCGGCTCCGGGGCCGCCGAAAAGCCCTCCGATACCATCGAACCCTCCTGGGAAACCATCCTGGAAAACACCGGTCAGAAACTCTCTCTGAGGGCAAAATTGAGGGGCGACGGGGCTGAGAGAGAGGCCGCTTTGATCCTCCTGGCAGCCGCCAGAACCCTGCTCCGGGAGCGCAAACCGACCGCTGCCCAGATCGCCCGCTGGCTCCGGGCCTCCGGATATCCCATCGGCCGCGTAGACAGGACCATCCAGGCCTCCATAGACCAGGGGGAGATTTTGGCCTCAGGCAGCCGCAGAGCGCGCCGCTACGAACTCTCAGGGCCGGGCTTGGCCAAGGCATTTCGGCTCGGCCGACAGCACGCCCGGTTCATCGATCCTCAGAATAACTAGCCGCGCACCGCCCCGAATCACCGCCCCAGACCTGATGCAGATCTAATCCAAAGCGGACGATTTTGCCACCCCGAATCCAGTTTTCAGAGAAAGGCTTATTTTTCAAGGCCTATCCACCCGTATCGATACGGGTGGAAAATGCTTATTTTTCCAGCATAATCTAGAAAATTCGATTTTTCCAGCAGGCCCTGACCGTCTCGTCCAAAGCCGGCGACCAGGGCGCGGATCAAATCAGCGCCCTCCCGGAACAGGCCGCGACCCAAAAAAGTCCTTATTTTTCCTAGTTCGCACTAGCCCCGGGGCTAGTACGGGGTAATAAAAATAAGGGTTTTTCGACAAACTAGAAGCCGTTGATGAGCCGCCTCAGGCCTCGTGGACGCATTGTTTTTCGATAACGCTTGTTGGAGCCTCGATCAACTTGCTGCCGCGAACGCGAGATCCCGGCAGCCCACACCCGACCTGCGGCGCCTACTGCACAGAGCTTTCAAACAAACGAATCCAGCAACCGATTCGGCGGAGAGCCCGCCGTTCAGAGCCACTCGATTATCAATATGCCGCCGACGACAACCAGCCGATAACTCTGACTGAACATTCGAATTTTGACGCTAAATCGGCCATGGGGGACCGGCGCGGGGCGGTATTAGTTACTTATGATAATATATATTATGTTACATAGAATCAGTAGGGCGATCCCCGCCTTATGCTTAAACCATGGTTTAAGTTAAAGAGAATTATCATTATTTTTACATACTTTTTTTCATAAATCTCATAGCTATTGTTAGATTCCTAGAACTAGCAGTCGGAGGGCTGCAGGGACCGCTCCAGATCCAGCCAAAAACTTGGCAAAATCTCAGATCACATCCCCCGGACCGGCTGATTACGGGATCGCGCAGCTCGCGAAATTGAATTCCAAAAAAACCACTAAAGGGTTTAGGCCCAAAATGGACAAAAGTGGGGCTTATTGTTTATCGATACTCAAAACACCAGGCACCCAGACACCCTCGAAAGCGGATCCAAAGTCAGGCCCTCCCCTTCTAAAAAACCATGGCAGCCAAATCGGCCCCAAAACCCAAATCTGGAAAAAAGCTAGGCGTATTGCTTATCGATAAGCAAAAACCAAGGTATCCAGACCCCCTGGGAGCGGGAATTAGATTCGGGCCAAAAACACCATGTAGAGACGTTCGGCAAAATCGACCCAAAAACCCCAAAAATGCGACCCCGCCAAAAAACCATCAAGGGCTAAAGCTCCGAAATCCAAAAAAGCGACAAAACAAAAAAGACCATGAAAGACTTCAGGGTCCAAAACACCATCAAATCGAAAATTCGAAATTCACAATAGACCAAGAGAGCCCATCAAACAAAAACACCATGTGCCGGCTTTCATGGTTTTTCGGACTCGGGCAGCCCCAAAAAGGGCCAAAACCGAATTAGGATCTCCAGGTACCTGGATATCCTTATAAATTAAACCTCTATATATTGATTGTCAATATATCCGCCAAAAAAAAGACCACAAGCCCAAAACAGGACTCGTGGTATCAAAAGAGGGGAGAGAAAAAAACTAGGAAGGTTGTTTCGGCGCAGCGGAGGAGGCTTCTTCGGTTTTTTCCCCCTCCTCTTCTTCCGGATCACCGAGAAAGATGCCGAAACCGATCACCGCATACGCGCCAAGGATTAAAAGCGGTGACACAGTAGAGGCCCAATTACGTCCATGGGGATCCGTAAGCGTTAAAACATAAAAACCGATCAACAAAAGACCGATTCCGCCAGCAATTGTTTTAATTCCACGCTTGGAAAGACGTTCTTCCTCGGTATCAAGCGGTTCGTCGTTGTAAACATCAACGTGAGGGCTTTGAGCGACCGCTCCACCCGCCCCATCATGGTGTTTCTTCTTTTTGTTTTTGTTCTTGCGCTTTCGACTCATCGTTCTAGGCGATAGTATAACCCTTTCGCGGTCGTTTTCTCCACGCCGCCGTCAGAAAAACAAAAAATGAGACGAGAGAAATCAAAACCCCTACATAAAACGTTGATTTTCCCGGCACCCAGGGAGTTTTAGTGCCCTTTTCTCCGTCGATAGACGCGCTGTGCCATAACGTGAGGCCTTCTTGGGTTAATCCGTCCCCTTCCTGCCGTACTCGCGACAACCATCGCCGTATACCATGGTTTTTCATCGCCTCGGCGCGTTCCTGCAGGGGCACAGACTGCAGCGTTTTAATGATCCGCTGCGTCACCGACGGAACCAGCGGTTCAAACGCTCCATTCCCGTCGTAAAGATGGTACACCGCATTGGAAATTCCAAACAGTTTTTGTTTGTAGGTTTTATATACCTGTGCGCGAAACTCCGCGAACTCCGGATCGTCGCTTTGTTGGTCTAAATGCGCCCATACCTCCATCGACGGGTCCTGGAAATACCGCTCCCCCGGAAATTTCTCCAGGAACTCGACGAGCTTGCCCTTCTCGACGTAGTCTTTTTTCGGGACCGTCGGATAAAATCCGACGCCGTAGACAGTCAGCTCGACGACAACAAGCCCCGCCAACAGCCATGCGGCTTTTCCTTTCATGGTTTTTATTCCCAACGCGATCAACGGCATGGCGGCGAGCGTAAACAAAAAAGAGAGCCGCGCCGGTCCGCGTATATACCCTAAAGGCGGAAACGAGCTCCAGAGCGCGTTAGAGGGGCCCCAATGCCTGCCGAGGACCAGAACCCCGGTTCCTAGGATCAGAATCGCGTAGAGGGCCTTCTCGCGTCGCGCAGCGCGATAAAATCCCAGCACTGCCAATAGTGTTCCCAGGACTCCTATGTAGAAGGTCCGATGTGCGGCGTAGCGAATTCCGCTGGGATCCTTCATGTGCTCGACGTATGTAGACTCGAAGGTGAAGGTCTTCAACCCTGTGGGGGACTGCCAGCGCACCTGCTGGCGATAGGGACGCGGTGTTTGTTGTTTGAAGTCCCACTGGCGTGCGGCTTCAGGGTGTATGAGTCCGAGCAATTGATAAGGCCGCAGCGATTGGCGTGTGCGTTCGCTTTGCCCAAGTCCCTGTTCCCCCCGCCCCGATACCTTCGCGAGTTCCGCCCCCGGAAGCCACAGCACCGTGGACAAGGCGACCGCGATGCCTAGCCCTTTCCAGTTGGTCTTTTTTCCAAGCGCCCACGTCATCGGAATCACAAATCCCCAGTACGGCGGATACCCCGCGAAGAAGGCGATGGCCGCGGCGAGTCCAAACAACAGCGGTCTTCCCGCAAACAGCAGCAGCATCGGCGCGTGCAGGACAACGCCGATCATGTTTGGAAATTGCAAATAGGCGACGGCGAAGCCGCCAAGGCTTAACACGGCCGCGCCGGCGGTCGCGCCGGCTCTCGTCATACGTTTGGACCGCAGCCACAAATACGCAAACCCCGCTCCCATGATTTGCTGCAGCCACAGAAACCATCCCAAGGCCGTCGCGTATGAGAAAAAATTAAACACCGCCCCGAAGGGATGCAGCACGCCGGTCTGCATGTTGCCCAACAGCGGCAGTCCGAAATAGGAGTAGGGATTCCAGAGCGGCATCATGCCGCGCTGCAATTGCTCCGCAGAAAGAACACGCCATGGAAAAGAGATATGCGTCAGATCGTTAAGAAAATAAATGCCCCCGCCAAAGAGAACGGGAGCATGCATTACAGCAACCGCAGTTGCTAGAAATCCTATCGGAACGAGATCGTTACGCTTCATGCGGACGCGAGACGATTAGAAATTCACGCGCCAAGAATCGATCGAGCGGCCAATGCAGCAACAGACCAAAATACAACGCACGCTTCCAAGCAGGCGCAGCCTTAATCGGGAAATCTTCGGGAC
>NVTF01000134.1 GCA_002401485.1 Elusimicrobiota bacterium
GCCTCTCTCGGCATGGCCGCAACTCTTCATCGCCGCCGCTATCGCCGCGGCGGTCACCGGCATCATCGTGTACGATCTTTGGACCCACGGGAAACTCGTCCGAGGGCTTCAGAATTGGTGGAACAGAAAGGGTCCGGCCAAGGATTTCGAACTGGATCTGTTCACCCTCTTCGATAATGCCTCTGACGGCGGCGACCGCTACCGCCCCGAAGATCACGCCATTGTCGCGGCGGATGTTTCGATCTGGAAGAAAGCCTCGCAGGAAAAACGGCGCGTCATCCTGAGGAACGCCTCCACCGATAAAGAACTTTGGCGGGAACGCCTCATCGCTCTCTACATCGCCTCGACGGTGTACCCCGACAAGAAGGACCCCCAATTGCGCGAAGATGTGCTGAGTGAAATTATTCGCGCTAAAACAAAACACTTGAAGCCCCTCGCGCCTATCCTTGATCGGGTTTTCTCCAAACGCCGCTTTCTGGACTGGCTCTCGCACCCGTCAGTCCTGCAACCCCTCGATTCCCTCGCGCGCGAATCGCTGGGTCGCTCGCCGGTGTCAACCCGCGCTCCCCCGAAACGGAGCTTTCTTCAAAAGACCGGGCTCGTGACCGCCGTGTTGGTGCTCACCGCCCTGATCGGAGCCGCCGGCTTCTCAGGCGTGAAGACCGGGGCTTATCTGGAAAAACGCATCGAAGTCACTCACACCTCCCTGCGAATTTTTTACGCCGACGACTTCTTCATTTTCTCCGACACCTACAACGACGAACGCATCCCGAAAAAAGTTCTCCCTATCCTTAAAAAGTGGCACAAAACCGGCCGCGTCAGCGAAGAACAGCTCCTGCGTGCGATTGTCATTCTACGCGACTCTCCCGACTCAAAAGCCGACAACATCCTGGAAGCGATTTTCAAGAAAGCCGACAACCTGCCCTTTAACGACAACAGCGAAGCCCTGCTGCTGCGAACCCTGATGGAGCGCGACAACGATCTCGTCTGGAAGTTCCTGCAGGAATATATGCAGACCCAAGCGAAGAACCCCACCGCCAGCAAACGCCTGATCCGCATGATCAAAATCGGGGCGGAGGTCGGCAGCGACAAGGTCTTCAACAATCTCTTCTTCTTCCTCAGGAGCCCCAACCAGCAGGTTCGAGGCGAAGCCGCCAAGGCGATCACAGCCTCGCTCATGAACCCCGCCCGGGAAACCGAATTCCTGCAGCGGCTGAACTCGGTATCTATCAAACACGAAAAAGACCCCCACCTGCAGCTGTGGGTCGAGTTCTTCGTCCTTAAACGACTGGCGGCGGACGGTGCTGAAAAACTTGAGATGAACCAGGTTGGAACCCTTCTCACCCGCGTACTCAAGGCGGCAAAAGCCGCCGACACATTCCGCATGGTCGCTATCCAGCAGATCAAACCGGGCGAAGAAAACAAACTTCCTCCTCCCGTTCTCGAAATGGCCCTCGAAGTCATGCAGAGAAGCCTCGACCAAGCCAAAGCGGCCGGTGAGATCAGCGACGCCCAAGCGATCTCAGTCGAGAAACAAATTGTTCGAATCGTCAACGACATCCTCCTGGACGGTTTCAAAATCGACACGAGCATTAAGAGGAACCTGCAGAAAGACGGCATTCTTAAAGCGGACGCAACGCCTACCTACAACCGTGGAGAATACGACGACTACCATGGCCATGGCCACGGGATGATGGGAATGATGGGGCATATGGGAATGTTTGGCGGCTACATGGGAGGCTACGGCGCCAGCAGTCCTTCCGCCGTCCTCCAGAAACGCTACACGATGAAGGAGTACAGAGCAATCCAGGCAGCCATCGAAAAAGCGAAAGCCGATGCCGGTGATATTAAGGACCAGTCCCCCGAAGCGCGGGAATTTTATGACCGGGCCACACGCCTCCTCGATGCCGCAATCGCCGCAGCCGAAAAGGCCGGCGTCGTTGAAGGAGACACTCCGGAGGAAGCTGTAGCGGCGGATCTCAATCCGATCCTCCAGAAAGCGCAGCAGAAATTGCCGAAGGCGGACTTCATCGCGATGCTGCGCAAAGCAGACCTCGCCCCGCGTCTGAACATGAAAGCCGACAAGGTCTGGGCATACGAGACCGGCTACGACTACAAAGGACTTGAAGGTGCCCACGCCAGGATGAAGCAGGCGCTGGAGGAAGGCCAAACCATTGACAGCAAAGGCGCCGCGACCGATCTCAACTGGGAGCAGAAACGCCTGCTGCTCGAATCCATGGTGCAGCTCGACACCCTGATCGACAAACATTTCCCCAACGAGGTGCGCCCCGCAAACAGCTCCCAGGTATTGCCGAATATGCGCGCGCTCACCGCGGCCCTCGCCGACGGCGACGCCGAGGCGCAAAATAAGGCGACCCAAGCGCTGGAAGACGAATACAACCGGGAAACCGTCAAGGATATTTTCTGGCTGCGTTTTGAGGCCGCGTTCAAGAAAGAAACCACCGATGCCATTCCCTCAGATGCGATTCGCCTCTGGACCTTGGAATTTGCGATTGCCCGCGCCACCGGCCCCGACGCAGAAAAACTCGACGCCAAGGGTTTTGAAGAGATGGTCAAAAAGGTTGCGCCGCATCTTCTCTCGGGCGGCTCGGACGCCAAAGCCCTCAACATTATCACCGAAGCCCTAAAGAACCCGGATCTCAAAGGCGAGCTGCGCGACGCGCTCACTAAAACGGTCGAGTCGGAAACAAAGGCGACAATCAAACGTCTCGATGACATGGCCAAAGACGCGCTGGGCGCCGACAGCGAGGCCTATCTCAAATTCCATCGGGCACTCAACGAAAAACGAGTCATCGTCAAAAATAATCTCAACACAAACCGCGAGTATCGGAAAGTCATCAAACGCTTCCATATCCGGGCCTTCCGTGACGCGATCACCATCGCCGCAGAGGCGCCCACTCCGGCTGACGCAGACAAACAAAAAGCCCTGAAAGAGTGGGCGCCCAAAGTACTGGAAAGCCTGGAAGCGGCCGCGGATGCCGCCGGTATCGATGACGGCGGCTCAGTAGAAGAACGCCTCGGTGACGAACTCCGCGATATTCTCTATGGAGGATACCGGAAGTTTCCCGGCCAGGATTTTAATCGCCTGCTTGAAGAAGCAGGGCTTGCCCCCGCAGGCACTGGATCGGTAGAGAAAGACGAGGCCTATTACCCGACCTACAGCGCTCAGGAGTTGAAGAAGGTTTACGACTTCTATCAGAATTTGCTCGCGACCGGAAAAGGCTGGGGCAAGGACACGCAGGGCGCCGACAAGACCATCGATACCGATGATCTGGAATACGTCACCAAGGCCCTCGAACAGGTTTTTTCCTTGATGGAAAAATTCCATCCGGATCAGATTGACTCGCTCGGGGTCCGTCCTTTGGGACGCGTGATGAAGGATCTGGATTCCTCCGATGCAGCCACCCGAGGCGCAGCCGAAGCTGAAGTACGCGCTCGAATCGATGCCGTGACGTCCGCGGAAAGCCTGGTCGCCCAACTGGAAGCGGTACGCTCGGCTCATCCAACCAGCCTTGCCGTCCAAAAGCGCGTCGCCTCCGAAGTATTGAGTGCGCTTAGCGGGCCGCTCTCCGCTGGAATAGCTGTGGATTCCGATGCCGAAGACCTCTTTGACGCAGCACTCGAAGAGATTCGCAAGCACGGCCGGGCGGAAGAAGTTGCACTCTGGAAATCAGTCGAATCCGCCCTCGCCGCCGCGCCGGGGGCGAACGGTCAAGCCCTACGGGACTTTGTGAAGGAAGGCTTGCTCAACCGTTTCACCGACGCCGTCGAGGAAGCGGAAGAAGCCTTATCATCCAAAGCCGCGATGGTTAAAAAGGGCCTGCGCAAAAATACCTGGACGCATATCAATACCCTGAAGCGGCGTCATATCGCCTCGCTGGAGACGGAAATAGCGGCAGAGGCGGCGAAGGCAAAAGCGAATGGGGCGCTCACCGCCGAACAACAAGCCGTCGCCGCGGACGGCAAAACGATTCTCCCCCTCCTGCGCGGCATCGGGGACGCGGCCGGGCTAAAAACCGGTGACTCCGCCGGGGAACGCGCAGCGGTCGAAGTCACCCCAATCCTGCACGAAGGCTACATGAAATGGCCCGCCCAATCCTTCCTCAAGAAGCTGCGCGCAGAAAGCTTTGCGCCGGCAAAGACGCGCGGAAATACAATTGATACCGAAAGCGCGTACAACGAAAGCTTTACAAAAGAAGAGCTCGGGAAAATCCGGGACTTCCTCCAACGGGAACTCGACTCCGGCGTGGTCCCCAACTACGACAGCACGTCGACCAGCCCGATGGGCACCGACAAGAAAGAGTACCTCGAAGGCGCGATCAAGACCATCGAGGCTTTGATCGAGAACTATCCGACCGACATCCGCAAGATGCATTCCTTCATGGGCGGCGCCGGCCTTCTCAGTGTTGTCGGATTCGCCGACGTTATCACATCCGTTCCCGGCATCGTCGTTTTTGCAATGGCCGCCGTCTTCTTCGGCCTCTGGGCCCTCCGCAGCCTGCGAAGCGGCAAAACCGAGGGGACCGAAATTTCCGGACACGCCCCGCCGACCCGGGGGCCTTCGTCGGAAGTTATCGCCCGGGCCAAACGTCTCGACATCATGGCGCGGCGCCTGGCGACGCGCATCAACGCCGCCCAATTTAAGTCGCGGTTTGTAGGCTCCAGCGGAGAATCACGCGAAGGCATTATCCCCTATACGAATCAGGACGTGCGCAAAATCGATTGGAAGCAAACCGCCAAGCGCGACAAACTTCAGGTGAGCCGCTATAAACAAGAAAAGGACATGCCGCTCATGCTGATCATCGATGTCAGCGACTCGGCGTCGATGGGACGCAAAGGCGTCGACAAACGAACCGTCGTAGAAGACGCGGCCGCCCTGCTCGCCCTCACCGCCGCTCACAAGAATATCCCGGTCGGTGCGATTTTCTTCTCCAACAAGGTCGAAGGATTTTTGCCCCCGTCCACCGGAAAAAAAGCGGCTCACCGCTTGTTAAGCCGGATGATGAGTCTTGAACCTACGGGATCAGGCACCGAAGTCGCCGCCGGCATTCAATTTCTTCAACGCTCCCTCGGCTCGCGCGCGATGGTGGCGGTCATTTCCGATTTTCTTTCCGGCGATTTCGAAGGGCCGCTCGCGAGTATCGCAGCCCGCCACGACGTCCGCGCCATTCGCGCGCTTGACCCGTCGGAATTGCAGCCGCTGCCGGATGTCGGTCTGATCACGATCCGGGACGCTGAGAGCGGAGAATTCCGCGAAGTGGATACTTCCAACGCCGCCGTTCGCGCTGAGCAAAGCTCGAAAATCCGCTCCCGCGAACGCCGCCTCGCCGAGTCGTTTGAACGCAATCGCGTCCGGCCGATCACACTTTTTACCGATGCAGACTACGTAACGGATCTCGCCAGCGAGTTCCGGTCGAAGAAGGGAAAATAGGAGCGACACAATGAAAAAAATTCAATCAAGCCTCGCGACCGTTCTCGCTTGTGCGCTTGTCATGACCGGGGTTTCACCGGCCGCGGCGCGCACACTCAGTCGGGTGAGCAACACAAAAACCACCGTAGTTTCACCCACAGGCATGCTCGCAAACCCAATGGGCATTGCGGCGACCGTGGGTCAGAACACAGTCGGCTCGTTGGCAATCGAAAGCAGCCTGCCGACTCTTCACACCCCGGCGGCAGCCATCGCAGAGTCCGTGATCCCCACGATTGCGGTACCCAGCGTCAAACAAATGACGACGGCTCCCACGGTGAAAACGGTTGCAGCGGCCAAACAGGCGATGATCGTCGGTCAGAGAACCGTCGCCGCAGACACGAAGGTCCTTGCCGCTGAAATCGGCAATCTGCCGTCGCTGAGCTCGATCTCCATCGGGGACGCACACGGCGCGGGCGCCTCCATTGAGGCCGCAATGACGCGAACCTCCGCCCGCAACAGCGGCGCGGCTCTCGCGGTCCAGGGTCGGTTCTCCAACGCCCTAACCGCCAGCCTCAACGCCGCCTCCCAGCTTCATCCCGCCGACTACGCCCGCGCGAATCGCTCCCGCGCCGCCGTTGCGGTTCCGATGACGCGGGGCTTTGGCGCAATGGCGCAGAAGGTCGACCGGTACATCGGCTCTCCCAAAGGTATGTTGGCCGTTGGCACCCTAGCGATCGTGACGCTCCTCGCGTTCCAGCTCTGGATGCCCGCCATCATCTCTTCCCTCGGAATGCTGGGCATGAGCGGCATGGTTAGCCGCAAAGGCGACGATCAGAAAGGGGACGAAACCCGTCAATTCCTCGCACAGCTCGGATCGGATAACGGTCAAAGCGCCGCCCCTGCCGAAATTGACCCGAAATTCCAAGCCGAAGTCGAACGCACAGCCGAACTCTTCTCCCGTGTTAAAGGCGAAGTTTCCAAGGTCATCGTCGGCCAGGAAGAAATGGTGGACTCCATTCTCGTCGCTCTGATTGCGCGGGAACATGTCAGCCTCGAAGGACTGCCCGGCGTCGCCAAGACGTTAACGGTGGAAACAATCGCGAAGGCCATTAACGCGAACTACAAAAGAATTCAAGGCACGCCGGACAAAGAACCCTCCGACATCGTCGGGGCGGAACTCCTCCAGGAGCAGCCGAGTGAAGACGGGTCTACAGTGGTCCGCAAACTCGTCCATGAAAAGGGTCCGGTATTTGCGAACCTTCTCCTCGTCGACGAAATCAACCGCATGCAGACAAAAACACAATCGGCGCTCCTGGAAGTCATGCAGGAGCGGCAGGTGACGATCGGTAAGAAAACCTACAAGCTGCCCGCGCCGTTCATCCTGCTCGCGACGCAAAACCCGATCGAGCAGGAAGGCACCTACCCGCTCGCGGAAGCTCAGGAAGATCGGTTTATGTTTAAGACCATTGTTCCTCAGCCCGACGCGGTCGAACGGCGGGAAATAAACCGCCGCATGCGCGTCGCCGAGAAGCCGCAGGTGGAAGCCGTCGGAACACTCGACGAATTCGCCGCGACCACCACCATCGCCGAACGCGTCACCATGGATGAAGGCGTAGCCGACTACATTCAGCGTGTTCTCGACGGTCTGGCCGATCCGTATAAAATCGGCGTCGGCAAGGAAGGTCTTGTTGAAGTTACGTTGGTTACGCGCGCGTCGATTCTC
The DNA here is from genome assembly GCA_002401485.1 of Elusimicrobiota bacterium. Taxonomy (GTDB): domain Bacteria; phylum Elusimicrobiota; class Elusimicrobia; order UBA1565; family UBA1565; genus UBA1565. Next base: position 7,155 of record NVTF01000134.1, read on the forward strand.
TTCGAAAAGACGACCCGCATCAACGCGATGATGGAAGGCCGGACCTACGTCACCACCGAAGACGTACAAAAAGTCGCCCACCGCATCATGCGCCACCGCGTGAAGCTTAGCTGGGCCGCAGGCGAAGACTACACCACCGATATGTTAATCGATGAGGTCCTCGCAACCGTGCCGATCCGGCAATAAATTGAGCGGGGCCAGGTCTGCAGACCTGGCCCCCACACTCCCCCCAAAAAAGCGGAAAAGCCCATGAAGGGCTTTTCCTCTTTCCAGCGGACGACGTCCGCCCAGAGTGCATTGTAGGTAGTCCGTACACGACGGAGGTTCCTATCTGGAGAGTACCCGCAACTCTGCCTCCAGTCAAGACCCACGCCCGCCGCGAGAACTATTATTGAGGCCTCGGGTCCAAGGGCCCAGAAACTCCCGGCAGGGGTCCCAACGGCCGTAAGGCCCAAAGCCCCTGGGGGCTATTTCGAGTCGCGGCTACAGTATTCTCATGGCTACTTCAAACCCTCAAAACGCCCTTAGGCCCGTACACCCTCTGATTTACCTTTCCACAGAGTTTATTCAGGCTAAAGAATACCTGGAAGCCATTGTGTCCTCTACCTCCGATGCGATTTGCACAACCGACATGCAGGGACGCCTGATCTACGTCAGCCCGGGCGCGGAGCGAATGTTTGGGAAGTCCTTCGAGGAATTGATGGGAACGGTCGCCTGGCGCATCTACAAGGGTGGGCGTCGGGAAGGCGAAAACGTCATGAAGCTCCTGCTCGACAACGGCAGCCTCTCGGACTACGAAACAATTTTTATAGGGGAAGACGGCCGCGAGATCAATATCAGCATGTCCGCCTCCCTAATCCGCGACCGCCGGGGACTGCTCATCGGCACCATGGGCATTTCCAAAGATATTTCACGCCGCGTGGAGCTGGAAAAACGACTCCGCCGCATGACCCTGACCGATGAGTTAACAGGGCTCTTTAATAAACGCTGCTACATGGAGCGGATCGGAGCCGCGGTTCAGCGCGCCAAACGCCAAAAAGAAAAGCTTTCGGTACTTCTCATCGATCTTGATAAATTCAAACAAGCCAATGATCGCTGGGGCCATCTCGAAGGCGACCGTATCCTCCAGGACACCGCACGCATCCTCGAAGCCTCGATCCGCCGGGACGTCGATACGGTCTATCGAATCGGCGGTGATGAATTCCTCATTCTCATGCCTGATACCGGGCGCAATTTAGCACAAACCGTTGCCAAACGCATTAAAGAATCCTCGCGCGAAAAACCCTTTGCCCGTCTCGTCACCCTCAGCATCGGCAATGCTTCTCTACGCTGCCGTGATACACAGGCCACCCTCGTCGCCCGCGCCGATGACCGCATGTACAAAAACAAGAAGTCCAGCCGCGGCGGTCGTCGCCGCAAGCCTACTGAATGCTAAAATAACCTCCAGTCGCAGGAGGCTTTATGGCAAAACTCGTACTCGTCCGCCACGGGCAATCCGTTTGGAATCTCGAAAACAAGTTCACCGGGTGGACGGATGTGCCGATGA
>NVTF01000135.1 GCA_002401485.1 Elusimicrobiota bacterium
CAGCAGCATTCCACCGCCCAGCGAGCGGAGAAAGAACGCCTCGTCGCTGAAGCACGCGCCACCGAGCAAGAGGGGTGGGAGGAGGCAGCTTCGGACTCGGTTCGCGAATCCGAGCTTCCGGATACGAATTTCCGGGTTAGTGTCATGTCCATTTCCGACGCCGCTCCCCGCGAAAGACGGGTCAGGCACCAAACAATATTTTCAGATGACGACGATTTCGACGAGGACGAGGATGACTTTACGGAGAGCAAGGTCGACACGCATTGGACCGTTTCCGGGAATGTCTACAACCTGGTCTCCCTGAAGCCGGTTCGAGGACTGCATCTCACCTTCGTGGCGAAATCGGGCGGGAAAAAAATTAAGGTGATGACCAATCAAAAGGGAATTTATAAGGTGCGTCTTCCTAAGAAGGGGAAGGAGTACACGATGCGTCTACAGCATCGGAAATATGATGGAACCTACGTTGAAGAATCCGGAATGCCCTTCAGTCAGCAATCCCGGGACCGCCGCCTGGATCACTACCAAACATTCCGCCAGTCACCCATCTTGCACGTCCCGCTCACGCCGCTCTTGCGCGAAGACACGATCGATCACTCCTTCGTCATGCTCCCCGACTAAGGATTGGGGACAGGTACTATGCATTTAGCTTTTGGAAACAACCAACCGTTTCCAAAAGCTAAATGCATAGTACCTGTCCCCAATCCCCAATCCCTCAACGTACGGCCTCATTTTATTATCCCATTGGGCCTAGGGCCTGCCTGGGCCTATTGTTCTGAATGTAAGGGAATCTTGCACCCGTTTCCGACGGGATGTGGTAAAATACCTCCGTATTCTAGGAGGAATTTTATGTCGAAACACACCATTCAACCTGCCGAGGGAAAGCTCGGTGTTTTGCTCCCGGGTATGGGAGCGGTTGCGAGCACCTTTATCGCGGGCGTTGAGCTCATCAAAAAGGGCCTCGCGACCCCGAAGGGATCTCTTTCGCAGTTGCAGCGCATTCGTCTTGGCAAGCGGTATGAGAATCGCTCCCCTCTCATTAAGGAATTTGTGCCCATTGCCGATTTGGAGAACCTGGTCTTTGGCGGGTGGGATATTTTTGAGGATTCCGTTTGGGATGCGGCTATCAACGCCGGTGTTCTTCGCGAGGATCAGATTAAACCCGTCAAAAAAGAGCTTGAGGCGATTGTTCCGATGCCGGCGGTATTTGACCAGAGCTATGTAGTCAATTTGAAGGCTAAACAAAAAAAAACCGGCAAAAACAAGATGGATCTCGCCGAGCAGCTCATGAAGGATATGGAGCTCTTCAAGAAAAACAACGGCTGCGACCGCCTGGTTATGGTGTGGTGCGGCTCTACCGAAGTGTACATGGAGCGGACTGCGGTTCATGAAACCATCGAAGCCTTTGAGCAGGGCCTGCGCGACAACGTCAAGGAGATCCCGCCGTCGTCCATTTATGCCTACGCGGCCATTAAGTCAGGCGTTCCGTATGCAAACGGTGCTCCGAACCTGTCGGCCGATTTCCCGGCGCTCGTGGAACTTGCCGAGCAGAACGGCGTTCCGATCTGCGGTAAGGATTTTAAGACCGGCCAAACGATGATCAAAACCGTGATGGCTCCGGCGTTTAAAATGCGGATGTTGGGGCTTGCGGGTTGGTATTCGACGAACATCCTTGGCAACCGTGATGGTGAAGTTCTCGATGATCCAGGATCGTTTCTTTCGAAGGAAAAGACGAAGACCTCGGTTTTGGATGCATGCCTTGATACGAAAAAGTATCCCGACCTCTACGGCAACTACTTCCACAAGGTTCGCATTGAATATTACCCGCCTCGAGGCGACGAGAAAGAGGGTTGGGACAACATCGACATTACCGGATGGTTGGATATGCCGATGCAGATCAAGATCAACTTCCTCTGCCGGGATTCCATTCTGGCCGCACCGCTCGTTCTCGACCTCGTCATGTTCTTGGACCTCGCGAAACGCTCGAAGCTTAAGGGAATTCAAGAGTGGTTGTCCTTCTACTTCAAGGCTCCGCAGGCACGACCGGATCTCGAGCCGGAGCATGATCTATTCGTGCAGCATATGAAGTTTTCCAATACGCTTCGCCTGCTCATGGGTGAGGAAGTCATCGACCATTCCGGCCTCGATTATTACGACACGGAGTTGGGAACCCCCGAAGGCGCAGAGGCTCCCAAGCCTTACGTGAAAGAGGAAAAATTAGTCGCGCAAGGGGAGTAGGTCTTCCGGCGGCACAAGCCGACTGACGGTAAATCCGATGAGTCTCACGCGGCGTCCTTCCAAGAAGGGCGCCGCGAGTTTTTTTGCAGTCACTTCCATATCGCGGATCGAACCCGATGGCTGAATCAGAGTGATTTGTTTGGAGTGCGTCTCGTAGCCTTCGAAGCGAATTTTGACCGTCATCGTATGACACCATAAGCCTTCGCCCTGAAGGTCGGCGTGCACCCGTGTGACGCATTCCTGGAGCTTCTGCATCACCCGCTCGTAGTCGTCGGTATCTTCCGCGAATGTGCGTTCCCGGCCGATCGATTTGGCCTCCCAGTGCGGGTCTACAAGTCGATCGTCTTCTCCGCGTGCTTCACGATAGAGGAAATGGCCGAACTTTCCAAAGGTCCGGACGAGCCGGGTTTCGCTGATGCCGCGAACATCCTTGACCGTTCGGCAGCCGATGGATTCGAGGTGTTCGGCTGTTTTGGGCCCGACGCCGCGCAGCGCCCGCACGGGTTTGGGTTCGAGGAATTCGAGGATTCTCGACGGAATGACAACGGTGATGCCTGCGGGTTTTTTATGGTCCGAAGCGATTTTGGCGATGAGTTTGTTCGGTCCGATCCCAAAGGAGATGGAGAGTCCCTCTTCTTCGAAGATTTGCTTTTGAAGGGTTAACGCGCATTTGCGGGCGGCCTCAAAGGTAGAGAGGCTTGAAACATCCAGGTACGCTTCATCGATCCCTACTTTTTGAAAAATATCGGCGGCGGGTTCCAGGATCGACATCACCGCCTTGCTCGCAGCACGGTAGCGTTTCCCGTTGGGACGGATGAAAATCGCGTTTGGGCAGCGTCGCCAGGCGATGGAGATCGGCATCGCGCTGCCGACGCCGAAGCGTCGAGCCGCGTAATTTGCAGTGGCGACAATGCCGCGCGCCGTGCCCTCTTTAGGGTCGGAGCCGATAATCACCGGTTTGCCCTTCAGGCTTGGATCGTGCCGCTCTTCGACAGCCGCAAAAAATGCGTCTAGATCGGCATGCAGGATGAGACGCGAGTGGGGGTGGCAACGGCTCTCCCTCACTGTTTTGGTTTAAGAGGGAGCGTTTCGAGGTTAATTCGAACGAAGTCAGTGCTTTCCGGGCCGAGGGGTTTTCGGGTCCACCGTTCCAGGAAGGCGCGTCCGATCTGATGCGATAATTTCCCCGAGCCGGACTCATTTACGATGGGTTGGTCTGCCTTCCAAATCCATCGTTTGGTGGGAGCGTTCCACATGCGCAGCTTTCCCGCAACGATACGCCGGCCAAAGGGGCCCAGCATGATGTCTCGAAATTCTGTGATGTCTCCATAAACAAGGCGGGCGGCTCCCGTCCATCGGGCAAATTGCAGGGGTTTGCCCTTGTGCAATTGGCCGCCCTGGGAATATCCATGCATGCGAAGCGCGCGGTCCGAGTCTTCCAGGGGGATGACGTTATAGCCGCTACTGGACAGCATTTTCCAGACCATCTCTCGCAGCATTTCGGGTCCGGCGACGCTTGTCGTTTCATCCGAGAAGGGCAAAACCGCAACGGTGCCGGAGAACCAATTGCGGGCTGCTTCGGCTCGTCCGATGCCCAGCTTGGAAACAGTTGCGAGATCCGCTTGGATTTGGGTCCAGGGAATTTTGGCCGCTTCCGGATCGGGACCCGCCGAAGTTTGTGCGTCCGTGTAAATCCGCTGCGCTTCTGAGTAGAGACCGACGCGTTCAGACGCCAATCCTAAATTCATGAGATCGCGCCAATTGCCGCGGTCGGCGGAAAGTCGGCCTGCCCAGAGGCCTGACGCGGCTTCCCATTTCCCCGTGCGTGCGAGTTTCGCCGCCGATTTGGAATCCGAGTCCTTCTTGTCGATGAACAAAGTGCGGAAACGGCTGACGACGGCCGGTTTGCCCAATCCCTGCAGAGACGATTTGGCGGCGTGTTTGAGCATTTTCGGCCGCGCTTTCTTAAGCCATTTTTGTTTGGCTTCCCCCGCATTTTTCGCCTGCACTTCGCCGGACTCCGTGATATGAAAGGAGGTCTCACCCAAGGTAGCCCCGTCGGGATGGGAGAAAAATCGAAGGTTGCCGCTTAATACCGCATTATGCTTCCAGTGATGCGTCGTTCGTTTGGTTGTTTTTTTTGTTTTAACATCCTTGATCGTGGTCACCCGCTTCTCATAGGTCTGGGTTACGGTGAGAGCGTTCAACGATATATACATCAGGCCGGTAGGCTGGAGAGCTTTTAGAAACGGTGCATAGGTTTCATCCGCGACCCGATAGGCAATTATTTTTCCGCCGCGGCTCTCGACCGCCGACGCCATGGCCTTCGCTAATGCGGCCGCATCCAGATCAAACAGGCGGTTGCCGACGAAATTAATTTTAGAGATCGCTTTCTTCAGGTGTTTCCCCAGGATTGTATTGGGGATGCGTCCGGGCGGAGTGAGGAGTAAATAAGTGCCGGCCAAGGCTCTTGCCTGCGCCTGTTCTTTGGGAGTTGAGGGCGCTGGGTAACGAACGGCAATACGAGACGGGGCGCAGGCACTGAAGAGAAGAAGCATGAGGCCCCATTTGAATATCCTCATACCGCTATTTCATACAATTGATGCGCGTATGGTCAAGAAAGGAAAACGACTTTCTCTTTTTGATGTTTTCTGTTTGGGGCTCAATGCCATCATCGGGAGCGGAATTTTTCTGTTCCCGGGGACGTTGGCCGTGCTTGTGGGTCCGGCTTCGATTGTCGCCTTTCTGGTTTGCGGCGGATTGCTCGCGCTTGTGGCGCTTTGTTACGCCGAGCTCGGAGCGATGTTCCCGGGCAATGGCGGCAGTTATCTGTATGCCCGGGAGGCTTTCGGGGACTCGATCGGGTACGGGGTCGGTCTCATCGCGTGGGCCGCGGCGGTTCTCAGCTGGTCCGCGGTTGCCGCCGTCCTGTCAGGCCACCTCGGATTTTTTCATCCGATTTTCAACAACGTTTGGGTCGGGAAAGTTTTCGCCTGCGCGCTTCTGTTGATTTTTTCCGGAGTGAATTGGCGCGGAGTAAAACTCGGCGCCTGGACCGTGGATGCGTTGACCATTGCCAAGGTCATCCCGCTGGTGATCCTTGTTTTTTGTTTGTTCCCATCGGTGGAACCCGCTCGGTTTACTCCCTTCTGGTCGGGCGAGGGGAAATTCGGATACGCGGTTTTTCTGGCTCTCTGGGCGCTCCAGGGGTTTGAAGTCGCGCCGGTTCCCGCCGGAGAAACGGAAAACCCTCAGACGGATATCCCAAAAGCGGTTTTGGGCTCGCTGTTATCGGCGGCCGTGTTCTACGCGATTATCCAGGCGGTCGTGGTGGGAAGTTTCCCCGGCTTGACTGCCAGCACAGAACGGCCTCTCGCGGATGCGGCCCAACACGTGCTCGGAAGTTGGGGCGGCGTTTTGCTGGGAGTCGGGGGCATCATTTCCATGATGGGATTTGTCGCGGGAGCCGCGTTGGGAGCGCCCCGGTATCTCTCGGCTATCGGGGAGCGATCTCTTAAGCGATGGCGGCTCGATGCCGCCCACTCGCGGTTTGCCACACCCCACCGAGCGATCGCGGCTACCTGCGGCGCGGCGGTCACGATGATTCTTGTATTTGATTTCTCGAGTCTTATCGATCTCGCCAATCTCGCTGTCGTTAGTCAGTATTTGGCGAGCTGTTTGGCGGTCATCGTCTTGCGGCGCTCACGACCCAATGCGGAACGCGCCTATCGCGTCCCGATGGGTCCCTGGGTTGCCGGTGCGGGTGCGCTAGTGTCGGGTTGGTTAATGACCAATGTGAAAGGCCCTGAATTAATCGGGACGTTCGTTGTGCTTGCCGTCGGGTATGGCGTGCGCGCGGCTGCGGACCGGAGGACAGCATGAATCTTAAATTGGTGCGTGAGGCTGACCAGCGAATCCGCGGACACATCCAAGAGACTCCCGTTATGACCTCGTCCTCGCTTAATACTATCACTGGCGCGGAAATATTTTTCAAGTGTGAGAATCTCCAGCGCGGCGGGGCCTTCAAAATTCGCGGAGCGATGAATGCCGTTTTGTCGATGTCCGATGAGGAATTGAGCGGGGGTGTGTGTACGCATTCATCGGGCAACCATGCCCAAGCCCTCGCGATCGCCGCCGCTGAGCGGGGTGTTTCGGCGCTCATCGTGATGCCAAAAAACGCCCCGCGTGCAAAACGGGAGGCGACGGCTGCGCGCGGTGCAAAAATTACGTTATGTGAAGCGACAGCTGAGGATCGTGAGCGCACCTTGCGCAAACTCCAAGAAGAAACGGGGGCGGCATTTATCCATTCCTATAATGACCCGCGCGTGATTGCCGGGCAAGGCACCGTTGTGTTGGAACTCCGCCAATCCGTGACGGACCTCCATTCGATTGTTGTGCCTATCGGGGGCGGTGGTCTCGCCTCGGGGTCGTGCCTCTCATCCGGAGACGTGAAGGTGTATGCCGCCGAGCCGGAAATGGCTGATGACGCCTATCGCTCCTTGAAAACCGGTACATTATTAGGACCACGCCCGGCGCTTACAATCGCCGATGGGTTGCGCATGCCCTTGTCGGAAAGGACTTTTCAGATTCTCCAGGAGCATCTCGAAGAGATCCTTCTTGTGTCGGAAGAGGAGATCCTTGCGGCCATGCGTCTGTTATGGGAGCGGCTTAAGATCCTTGTAGAGCCGTCAGGGGCAGCTTCCTTCGCTGCGGTGCTTCGCCATAAGGATGTTTTCGCTGGGAAAAAGGTGGGCATCGTCATCACGGGGGGGAATGTCGATCTCGATGCGGCCGCCCTCGGTCGTTTATTTCGCTAGAATTACGTTACTTGGAGGAATGCATGAGCAAAACCGCAGAAAAATTTGAGTTTCAGGCCGAGGTCAAACAGGTCCTCGATATCGTCATTCGTTCGCTATATGAAAAACGAGAGGTTTTTCTACGCGAACTTATTTCCAACGCCTCGGATGCCTTGGACAAGCGGCGTTTTGCGGCTTTGACTGACGCGTCGCTGGGCATCGAAGAAGACCAGTATGCGGTAACCTTGGAGCCTGACAGCGAAAAACGAATCCTCAAATTAGCGGATAACGGCATTGGCATGTCCCGTGATGATCTCGTCGAGAATCTCGGCACGATCGCTAAATCCGGGACCCAGGAATTTCTTAAAGCGGCGGCTGCGAAGGATAAAAAAGGCGCCCCGGAACTGATCGGTCAGTTTGGAGTAGGGTTTTATGCGGGGTTCATGGTCGCCAATTCCGTTACGGTCGAAACCCGGAAGGCTGGCGATAAGAAGGGTTGGATTTGGCGTTCGCAAGCGGACGGCAACTTTACCATCGAAGAGGCCGAGGGAGAGATTCCGGTTGGCACATGCATAACGTTGGCCCTCAAGGATGTAAAAGAGGTGGAAGACGATTTTGCCGATGGTTTCACGTTGAAAAGGGTCATCAAGCGTTATTCGGATTACATCACCTTCCCGATTCTTATCAAGGGGGAGGAAGAGGCCGTCAATTCCAGGAAGGCTGTTTGGACCAAGGCCGCTAAAGATATTTCCGAAGAGGAGCATAAAGAGTTCTATAAGCACCTAACGCATGATTGGAATGATCCCCTCTCGTGGATCCGTTTTTCTGCGGAAGGCGCGTCCCTGCGGTATGATGCCCTGCTCTACCTCCCGACAGCGGGGGGCATGGATATGCTCCAGCCCGAACGGCGCGGCGGAGTCCATTTCTTCGTTAAGCGCGTCTTGATCCAGGAGGAATGCCGGGAATTGACGCCGGACTACCTGCGATTTGTACGCGGCGTCGTGGATTGCCCGGACGCCGCGCTCAATATTTCCCGCGAGACGATGCAGCATGACCGGCACATTGCGGCGATTCGCGAACGTGTAGTCAAGAAAACCCTGGATCATCTCGACGCGATGAAGCGTGATGAGACCGAAAAGTTCAACACGTTCTGGTCTGAATTCGGACGTGTCTTGAAAGAAGGGTTGTATGCGGATTCCGCGATCGCGGATCGCATTAAAAGGTTGATGTTGTTTGAGTCCAGCGCGATGGAGGCCGGCAAACGAACCTCCTTTTCCGAATATATTGAGCGCATGCCCGAGGAGCAGAAAGAGATTTATTACCTCACGGGCGAGGATCGGCAGGCATTAGAGGCATCTCCCCATCTGGAGGCGCTGCGTGCGAAGGGGTATGAAATCATCTTCTTTACCGACCCCGTCGATGAAGTTGTCGTTGAGCGGATTCAGGAAATTGAAGGGAAGAAAATGCGCTCCGCGCTGCATGGAGATTTGGGATTAGACTCCGGCAAGGACCAAAAAGAAGATAAAGCAGAGAAGGAAAAGAAACTTCAGCCGTTGCTTGATGTGCTCAAAGAATCCCTATCCGAATATGTGGAGGAAGTTCGCTTTTCGACGCGTTTGACGGAAAGTGCCGTCTGTCTTGTGGCTCCCGAAGGCGGCAT
>NVTF01000136.1 GCA_002401485.1 Elusimicrobiota bacterium
CTTGAGGTGACCGATCCGATTCGTACGCAGATTATGGACGTCGCGCCGGTTGAAAAAATTAAAGAGCAGGCCCGTAAACAGGGCATGCTCACCCTGCGGCAATGCGCCATCCGCAAACTTTTAGGAGGAGTGACCACGGTCGAAGAGATGATTCGGGTCACGGCGTCCGAGTAGCAAGGAGACATCTATGGTTTCGATGAGTGAATTATTTTTATTGATGCACGAGAAAGGCGCCTCGGATCTTCATATTACCGCCGGTGCGCCCCCGACGCTGCGCATCGACGGCGCGCTGACGCCGACTCCTTTCGATAAATTAAATGGGGAGACGACCCAGGCTCTTGTGTATTCGATGATGTCCGACGATCAGCGCCAGCGCTTCGAGGCCAGCAACGAACTCGACATGGCTTTTGGACTTAAGGGTATCGGTCGTTTGCGTATGAACGTGTTTCGCCAGCGTGGCGCGGTCGGGTGCGTCATTCGCTCCATTCCCCAGGCGTTTATGACCTTCCAGGAATTGGGCCTGCCCCAAGTGATTTATGACATTATGAAAATCCCCAAGGGCCTCGTGCTGGTCACCGGTCCGACGGGTTCGGGAAAGTCGACGACCTTGGCGAGCATGATTGATTTTGTAAACGAGCGGCGCAGTCTGCACATCGTCACGATTGAAGACCCGATCGAATATGTCCACCGTCACAAAAAATGCCTGGTGAATCAGCGCGAAGTCGGGCAAGACACCGAGGTGTTTTCTCAGGCCCTGCGCCATGTGCTGCGCCAAGACCCCGATGTTATTCTCATCGGGGAGCTGCGCGACCTTGAAACGATTCAAGCCGCTCTCACGATCGCGGAAACCGGCCACTTGGTCTTTGCGACGCTTCATACCAACGATACCGCTCAATCGATTAACCGCATTATTGACGTCTTCCCGCCTCATCAACAAGAACAGGTTCGAGTACAGTTGTCCTTTGTGCTTCAGGCGATCCTGTCCCAGGTGCTGCTTCCCCACGCGAAGGGCACCGGTCGAGCCATGGCTTGCGAGGTTCTCATGGTTACCTCGGCGATACGCAACCTGGTTCGCGAACAGAAGGTCGAGCAAATCACGATGACGATCCAGATGGGCGGAAAATTCGGAATGCAAACAATGAACCAGTCGTTGTCAGTGCTTTACAAGAAGGGAAAAGTTACCTATCAAGAGGCGATGCTTCGCTCCACCGATCCGGAAGATCTTAAGCGTCTCATTCAGCGCGCCGCGGCGGTCCAACCACCAGGCCAAGCCCCGCAAGCGAGTCGTTGAAACGGAGGAAGTCCTAATGCCGAAATTCGCCTATAAAGCCAAGGAAGCCAACGGGGATATCAAGGAAGGGTTCATTGATGCCGGCAAGGAATCGGAGGCGATTTCTAAATTAAAGGCGCAGAAGTTAACGCCGATTGATGTCCACGAAGACGGCGCCGGCTTGGACGGACTTTGGGAAAAAATCATAGGGCCTCCTGCGGTCACCTCCAAGGATCTCGTGCTTTTTTCACGTCAGCTTTCAACGCTTGTCTCGGCGGGTGTTCCCATCGTCCAGAGTCTCGGCATTCTTGAAGATCAGCAGGAAAACCCCACGTTTAAGCGCGTGCTCAATGAAGTGCGAATGGATATTGAGGCGGGTCTCTCAATTTCGGACGCGCTCAGGAAACATCCCGACGCGTTTCCGGCGATTTATACGGCGATGATTCGCGCCGGTGAACTCGGCGGAATTCTAGACACGATTTTGGAACGCCTTTCCGGATTTCTGGAATCGTCTGAGGCTCTGAAGCAAAAGGTGAAGGGTGCGATGATGTATCCGGCGATTGTTCTTACGATTTGTTCCGTCGTCACTATCTTTTTGCTTACGTTCGTGATCCCAACCTTTGGAAAGATTTTCGAGGGTTTCGGAAAAGAATTGCCTATGCCGACTCAAATTCTACTGGACTTGTCGAAAGTGTTAATTAATTATTGGTATCTGATTCCCTCTATACCGGCAGGTTCTTATTACGCTTTCAAAAAGTTCTACGCCACACCTAACGGGCTCATGCTTGTAGATGGCAAGGTTTTGGATGCGCCGGTCTTCGGCATGATTTTGCGCAAGGTTGCGGTCGCTAAATTTACGCGTACGTTGGGAACCTTGATTAAGTCGGGTGTGCCTATCATGCAGGCGCTCGAGACGGTCGCAGCGACGGCCGGCAACGCCGTCATCGAAAAGGCGGTCTTGGACGCGCGTGAGTCTATTCGTGAGGGCGGGCGTTTGACTGATCCCCTTAAGAGAAGCGGGCTCTTTCCCAACATGGTCACGCAGATGATCGGCGTCGGTGAAGAAACGGGCGCGTTGGATCAAATGTTGGAGAAGATCGCCGATTTTTACGACCAAGAGGTCGATACCGCTGTTAACGGGCTGACCTCCCTGATTGAACCGATCGTCATCTGCGTCATGGGTGTTGTCATTGGTTCCATCGTTGTCGCGATGTTCCTGCCCATGTTTGAAATGGGATCCATGGTCGAATAAATGGCATTGGCCTCTGAAGTGAAACGTGGTCAGGTGGTTCGCCGGGACGGTCGGCTGTTCAAGGTCGCTGCCTGGAATCTTCATGCGGGAGGCGGGAAGTCCGGCTCCATGGTGCATGCCAAACTTCGCGATATGGAGTCTGGGTCCGTCGAGGAGCCGCGATTTGAACCCAAGGACGAGATTGAAGTTCTCGACGTGGAACGGCGCAAAATGCAGTATTTGTATGAAAAAGGCGGCAAATATACCTTCATGGACTTAGAGACGTATGATCAGGTGGAGGTAACCGCTGCGGTGGTGGGGCCCCTGGCGCGCTTTCTGAAGGAAGAAGAGGAGGTCGAGATTGAATTGTTCGAGGAAAGACCGATCTCCCTTCACCATGGCCCCATGGTCGAGCTCACCGTAACTACAACGGGCGCTGCCATGAAGGACGTCTCCACCTATAAAGACGCCGTCCTCGAAAACGGAATGGAGATCCAGGTCCCCCAATTCGTCAAAGAAGGCGACCGCCTCCACATCGACATAGAAACCGGCGAATACCACGACCGCATCAAAAGCTCCGGATATTAGGGCCGTACGTTGAGTTGTTGAGTTGTTTGGAGAAACCGTCCGCTTGCGCAGTATTGTAATCCAGTCTATACTGCCCTCCATGAAACAGTTTCCTGCGATCTTGATCCTTATTACTGCATCCTCCCTCCTAGTCGGCTGTGCGACCACAGGCAAACGCCCTGAGGAGAAGCGCAAAATCATTTTAGCGATGAAAAAAGAGGTTCTCACCGATCTCTATAAAATTCGCCCCGACGTTAAAAAACAAATTGCCGCAGCGCCGGGCTATGCCGTCTTTAGCAACGCAAACGTCAATATCATTTTCTTTAGTGTGGGGGGCGGCTACGGTGTCGTGTATGACAAGCGCAGGAAAAAACCGGTGTATATGAAAATGGGTGAGGCCGGGATTGGCCTTGGGATCGGCGTTAAAGACTTTCGAGCTGTCTTTGTATTTCACAATCGGGCCGCGCTCAAGAGGTTTATCGACCACGGTTGGACGGTCGGCGGCCACGCCGACGCAGCGGCTAAAGCAAGCGATAAGGGTGTCTCCGTTGGGGGCGAATTAGTGGTAGACGGTATTACGGTTTATTCGATGACCAAGACCGGCCTGGCACTGCAGATTACAGTGAAAGGCACAAAATACTGGAAAGATCCCGATTTAAACTGAGCTGGTTCCGGGGCCGTTCGTTGAGTTGTTGAGTTGTTTGAAATTTCTCCGCCTGTGCTTCTTACAGTATCGCGCCTTCTTTTCTTAAGAGCTTTCTCTTCGCTGCAACCCCGCCCTTCCCCGAATATCCCGTCATCTTCCCGTTAACGCCGACGACGCGATGGCATGGAACCGTTGGGGCAAACGGATTTTTCCCCAAGGCCTGCCCGACCGCGCGCGCCGATCCGGGTGATCCGACGCGTTTGGCGATCCAGCCATAGGTGCGTACCTGCCCCTTGGGGATATCAGCGCACGCCTTCCAGACCTTCTGATAAAACGGAGGATAGTCGGCCATCTTCTTTAAAATCGTTTTTGGTAATTTCTTTTTCATCTCAAACCTCGGTGTAAATAACTCAACAACTCAACGTACGGCCCCTAACTTTTTAGAGCGGCGGCGGCGGTTGAAGGTGATGGCGAAGCGGTGGGCTTCGTCGCGGAGTTGCTGTAAAAGGTGGAGGGCGGCGCTGTTGGCGGGGAGCTTGATGGATTTTTTGCGGCCGGGCAGAAATATTTCTTCTTCGCGTTTGGCCAGCGATGCGAGCGGGACCTTGGCTCGCACCGACGCGAGGGCTTTACGCGCGGCCTCAAGTTGTCCTTTGCCGCCATCGACCAGCACGAGATCCGGCAGCGGTGTTTGCTCATCCAAAAGCCGCTTGTAGCGCCGACTGACCACTTCCGCCATTGAGGCGAAGTCGTCGATGCCTTCGACGGTTTTAATGCGAAAGCGCCGATATTGGGATTTATCGGGACGGCCGCCGGCGAAGGAAACCATCGATGCAACCGTTTCTTTTCCGAAGAGATGGGAAATATCAAAACATTCAATGCGGTGCGGGGGCTTCGGGAGGGAAAGCGCTTCTTGCAGCTCGGTGACCGATCGTGAGGCGTCGAGGCGCGCGGTGACGCGTCCGGGTCGTACTTCCTGGTAACGGACCCGTTCCGACATATGATCGATGGCCTGGATGTTGTCGCGAAACTGCCCCGCGCGTTCGTATTCCAGTTTCTTCGACGCGCGATACATCTGCGACTGAAATGATTTCTTAAGGCGCGCGTAGCGGCCTTCGAAGAACAGTGCGGCGTTGTCGGCGATTTTTCGGTAGGCCGCGGGAGTGATTTTTGCGGCACACGGAGCCGGGCATTCTCCGGTGTGGTAGTAGAGGCAGGATTTGATCTTTGCTTTGTCGAGCGGTTTTTCCGTAGAGAATTTGTAGTCGCACGGGCGCAAGGGGAAGAGTTGCCGCTTCCAGAGTCCGCGCAGCAGCGATCGCACCGGGGTGACCTTGGGATACGGTCCGAAATACTTGGCGCCATCTCTCTTTTTTGATCGGACGACGCGCAAGCGCGGAAATTCTTCATTCATCGATAACTTTACAAACGGGTAGGACTTGTCGTCCTTCCACATGACGTTAAAAAAGGGTTGGTGCTTTTGGATGAGGCGACGCTCCCAAATTAAGGCCTCGCGTTCAGATTCACAGGCGATATAGTCGATTTTACGGATGAGAGGAACAAGTTCCTGAGTCTTGAAGTCGGGGCGGTTTGGGTTGAAGTACTGAGCGACGCGTTTGGCTAAATCCTTGGCTTTACCGATGTAGAGAACTTCCATGCCGGCATCACGCATGAGATAGACGCCGGGGGCGTGCGGTAAATGGGCTCTGTTTGGCGTTTTGGTGGTCATGGAATCTCTTTATTTTATCAGTAAAAACCTATGAATTGACCCTTTTAGGCGAGAAAGGCTATAATGTCGCCAATGGCTAAGTTAAAGACTGGTCGGCATACAAGCGCAATTAAGGCCGCGCGCCAAGCCGAGAAACGACAAATTCGCAACCGGGCTCTCAAAAAAGCGTCCCGTGAAACTGCGAAAGTTGTACTCGCGGCGATCGAGAAGAAGGATTCTGCAGGGGCTCAGAAGAGCCTGAAGTCCGCCGAATCCGCCCTCGATAAGGCACGCAAGAAGGGTGTTGTTCATTGGAAGACCACTGCCCGCCGAAAGAGCCGCCTCGCAACCCGCGTGGCTAAGCTCACCGCGAAGTAAGTCGGAAACGTCCCCTTACTTTTTGCACACCTTCAAGACGAGGTTCTCAAGCTCGATTCCAGGATTGAGCCAGGACTTCGACTTGAGGGATTTTTCGGTGTGCAAACACTGCGTGAGCGATCGGATTAAATTGTTTTCCGGGATGCGCTCTACAATTGATAAATAGTCGCGGTCGTAGTACGAATTGAGGCGAAGTTTTCGGAATATTTTTTCCGAAGACTCACCGCTTTTGACAAGACGTTTTGCGCGCAGCTGATTATTGACGGTTCTTGTGATCTGATACAAAAGGCGGAAGGTCTCGCCGGTTTCCCGCAATTGCCGTCGCAGGAGTGTGAGGGAGGCTTTTGAGTCTCGTTTCTGCAGCAACCGCGGCAGGTCGAAGGGATTGGACGTTTGGCTGTAGCCGAGACAGGACGCGACGTCTGCTTGGCTGGCGTTGTCGCGTTCCCCGATAAAGAGTTTTATCTTCTGCAGTTCGGCACGAAGGATGCCCCATTCCGTTCCAGCCTCATCGACTAGCGCTTGGGCCGCGTCGGGGGCAAGGGTAAATCCGAATTTTTTAGCTTCACTATTAAGGCGTTTAATCGCGTCGCCCTCACGCAGGGGCTTAAATAAGGCGAGGCCGCCCATCGCACGTACCGCTGAAGCCATCGCGTCTTTTGCGTCCGGTCGCGGTTCCGGCGAGATCATGATCAGAAGCGTCGATTTAAGGGGATTGCGAAGGTATTCGGCGATAACCTTGCGTCCCGCCGCCGCGAATTTTGCGTTGCGTACCGTTACGAGGCGGCGGTCCGAGAACATCGGCGGGGTCTGGCAGGCGGATATGATTTCTCCAGCCTGGGCCTCATCCTCTCCTGTAAATTCATCAAGATTGAAGGCATCGGCGCCGACGATTTTCCTAATTGTTTCGAGGGCCAACTGTTTTGCGGGCGCGTCCTCGCCGAATAGAAGATACGCGGGCTTGAAGGCGCCTTGTGTCCACTGTTTTGCGAGTTCAGCAGGGGTGAGATCGGCCATCAAACGTCTCAGTAGATTTTACGGATGATCGGTTTCGGCGGTAAGGCAGGAGCCTTTTGCTCGGACGGAGAGAGATCCGGTGCGATTTCCCGGATAGAGGTTCCCGTGACGGATCCAAATCCGCCGACCGTGCGTTTTACGATGTCGCGTGCGATTTGATCCCAAATGAGCTCACGTGCCTGCTCCTCGGTAATGCCTCCGGAGAGCGTCGACGCGGTATACGATTGAATCCCTTCAAGATTCGGTTCGGTCCATAAGATGCGATTCTCTTTGCGGTCGATGAAGGCGAGGTCGATCATGATGCGCAGTTTATAGGCGATTGGGGTGAGAACTGTATCGAATTGCGTCGGGACCAGGATGTACCGGCGGATGGTGACCTGAACGATTCCATCGGACCGATCTTCCGGAAGAATACGGTATTCCCCGTTGCGCAAAAACTCATCACGAATTTGGAGAGTCAGTTTATCCTCAAGGCCGAATTGCTGGGTTTTATTGATGACGTAACGAATCGCGATGGAGTGGATGTTTTCAGGGAGAATTTGGTGCGATGGGCGGTAGAGGACTTCGCTGCCTCCGCATCCGGAGAAAGAGGCTGCGAGGGCGATGCATGCGAGGGAGCGCATTCGCATCATACCAGCACCACGTTGACGAGGCGTTTCGGGACGACGATGATACGAGCTACCTTTTTCCCCTCGGTCGCCACCTTGATATGCGGCTCCGCAAGCGCCAGTTTTTCGATTTCCTCTTTCGACGCGGTCGTCGGAACCTTGAGGCGGCCGCGGAGTTTCCCGTTTACTTGGATAGGCATTTCAAACTCGGCATCGATGAGCTTTTTAGGGTCAAAGGCCGGCCACTTTTTGGCGGAAAGGAAGGGCTCGTGTCCAAGGCGCTCCCATATTTCTTCCGTGACGTGCGGGGCGAATGGGTTGAGAAGCTGAAGGAATGTTTCAACATCTGTTTTTGTCGGCGATTTTTCGGACACGATTGCGTTGAGATAAATATCGAGCGCGCTGATGGCTGTGTTGAAGTGCAGCGCTTCGATGTCCTCTCCGATTTTTTTAATCGTCTTATGGCGCAGGGATTCAAGGCCGGTCCCCTCTGAAAATTTATTTGGGTTGCGCAGGCTCTTCCAGACGCGGCGGATAAACCGTACGCGACCGAGAATATCGTGGGTATTCCATGGTTTTGAGTCGGCAAACGGACCCATAAACATCTCATACAAGCGAAAGACATCTGCACCGTAATCCTTGAGAACATCGTCAGGATTAACCACGTTTTTCTTGGTCTTCGACATTTTTTCGACCTGGCGCACGAGCTCTTCGCCTGTTTCTTTGAGCGTTGCCCCCGACTCTGATGTCTTGATCGCATCGTAGGGATGATAGACGCCCTTGGTGTCGCGGTACGAAAACGAAATGATCATGCCTTGGTGCCGCAGTTTTTGAAAGGGTTCTTTCGTCGTCACGTAGCCCATGTCGTAAAGAACCTTATGCCAGAAACGCGCGTAGAGCAGGTGGAGAACCGCGTGTTCCGCACCGCCGATGTAGCAGTCAACGGGCATCCATTTCTTTTCAGCAGCAGCATCGATCATCTCGACTTCGTTCTTCGGATCGATAAAACGGAGGTAGTACCAGCATGATCCGGCCCACTGCGGCATCGTGTTGGTTTCACGTTTAGCGTCGCCGCCGCACTTCGGGCAAATGGTGTTAACCCAACTATGCACGGCTGCCA
Source organism: Elusimicrobiota bacterium (assembly GCA_002401485.1). Classification (GTDB taxonomy): domain Bacteria; phylum Elusimicrobiota; class Elusimicrobia; order UBA1565; family UBA1565; genus UBA1565. The sequence continues at coordinate 8,546 of NVTF01000136.1, forward strand.
GCGGTGATTCCCCTGTTCCGGTCGGCTTGTAGTGGCGGACATCGGGAAGGAGAAGCGGGAGTTCTGATTCCGGGACTGGGACGTGACCGCATTTTTTGCATGTC
>NVTF01000137.1 GCA_002401485.1 Elusimicrobiota bacterium
CGATGGAAGTGGCCTGGTGCGTGTCTTATATGGTGGGCCCGCATTTAGTGCGGATCGCCGTGGATGACTATCTCGTGCCGGGCGCCTTTACGGGGCTCGCGCTGCTGTGTGCCGCTTATGCGGCGAACACGGTTCTGCGTGCTGTGTGGGTCGGGTTTGAGATTCGCATGCTCGTGTCTGCGGGCCATCGCGTTCTCGGTGATTTGCGGGGGGCTACCTTTGAGCATCTGCAGACGTTGTCGATGTCGTATTTCGACCGCACCCAGCAGGGACGCATTATAGCGCGAGTTGACCGGGATATCGATGCGCTTGAGCGTCCCCTGATCTGGGGACCGATCTCGATGGTCAGCACGGTGCTGCTGCTGACGTTTTCGATCGGATCGATGTTGTACTTCGATAGACGGCTGACGCTTGTGGTGGTGGCGTGTTTGCCGACCCTGCTGTTGTCGTCTGAGGTCTTTAGGAGAATCGGTCTCCAGGCCTATCGCGATGTCCGAAGTGCTTTGTCGCGCGTCACGGCGCAGTATGCCGAGTCGATTAACGGCATGCGCGTGATCCAGGCGTCGGTCCAGGAGACGCGCAGTCTCAACGAGGGCAACGATAAGATCGAGGTGATGCGAAAGGCGGCGGAATGGACCATTCGCATCTGGTCGGCTTATATTCCGATGATCTCGCTTCATTATGGAGTGAGCGGAGCCGGGCTGCTGTTCTTCGGCGGGAAACTCGTCTTGGCCGGCGAGGTCACGCTTGGAGAGTTGATTGCGTTTCTCATGATGCTCGAGTTCGTCTTTGAGCCGATTGAAGAGATGGGACAACTCTACAACGAATTGTTGGGTGCGGCCGCGGCGGCGGAGCGCGTCTTCTCGGTTCTCGATACGAAGCCGGAGATTATGGACGATGCCCAGGCGTGTGCCGTGACCTCTGTTGAGGGCCGGATTGGATTTGAAAATGTTCGGTTTCGCTACCGGAAGGATCTGCCGTGGGTGCTGCACGATATTTCGTTTCAGCTGGAGCCGGGGACAACTACCGCGATTGTCGGGCATACGGGCGCGGGTAAAAGTTCGCTGGCGGGACTGTTGTGCCGGTTTTATGAGGCGCAGGAGGGTGTCGTCACTGTGGATGGCCGCGACATCAGGGAGATTGAACTCGATTCGCTGCGGCGTCACATCGCGATGATCCCGCAGGATGGGTATCTGTTCTCGGGTTCGGTGATGGAGAATCTTCGCTTCGGTCGACCCGATGCGTCTGACGCTAAGATTATCGAAGCGGCTGAGTCTTTGGGTGTGGGCGCAATTCTTAAGGCCTTGCCCGATGGATATCAGACGGAGGTGGGGGAGCGGGGCTCACGGTTAAGCCACGGTCAACGGCAGGCTGTTTGCTACGTGCGCGCCTTGCTGGCCGATCCCCGTGTATTCATTTTCGATGAAGCAACATCGTCCTTGGACGCGGTTACGGAGCAAACACTGCAGACGGCTTTTGCGCGTCTTGGAAAGGGCCGGACGACCATTGTCATCGCGCACCGGTTGTCGACGATTCGCGACGCGGACCGCATTCTTGTGGTTGATGACGGCCGCATCGTTGAATCGGGCCGACATGAGGAACTGCTGGCGGCGCAAGGTTCGTACGCGCTGTTGTATTCCGACTACGCCCACTCAGAGGTTTTGGCCTAATTTGGGGACAGTCCGGGCAGAAAGACCCCCTTGCGGGGTTTGCTCGCATACCCCACACTTAGAGGGATGGTAAGGAAATATCTCGTTATTCTGCCGCTGCTCTTTTGGGGGCCGGCCGTGCAGGCGGCCGATATCCCGGATGAGTGGCGCTGCAATGAAAAGCGGATAAATCGCTTTTGGGAGGGCCTTAAACATATCGATCCCAAAAAAGGCCCGGCATGGGGCGAAGAGCTTCATGAAAAACTCCCCACCCCCTTTGCGTGGCTGGTTCTCTACAAGAATCGGGATCGCGATATCGCCGAGAGGCGCGCACCGCTTAACCGGCGCTGGACTGAATTTTCAGTGGCGGAAAAGTGCGCTTACTTGAGGCAATATTTTCCAGAAACGATTGAAAAAAAGAAAGAGTTTGATGAGCTGGTCGGATGGAAGGAGGATGGGAAGCTCTCCAAGCGGCTCACAAAGCTTGTTGACGATAAAGAGGATCTTGTCGCCGCGCAGGAGAGTCTCCTTCTCAAGGAATGGCGGACGCGATTTGCGGGCACGCTCGATTGGCTTGAAGTGTATGGTCTTGAGGATGAGGAGGGCACGCGGGAGCGCGCGCGCGGTATTTTTATTCGAATCAGCCGATTGAAATCCGCTTACCTCGCGTTCCAGCAGGAATCAGGTTGGTTTGAATCCCGCGTACGCCTGCGCTTGGATGATGCGCTCGCGGATGCGGACCTGAAATCCCGGATCCCACGGTCGGTCAAAGGCATGCTTGTCCGGCCGGAGGTTCAAACACGTGTCATCCATGATATCGCGGAACAGTTATCCAAGGATTGGAGAAACGAACGGATTCTCGGAGATCAATTCGAATTTCGACTCGTATCCGTTTTGCGTCTCATGAAACGTGAGAAAAAAGCCTCCGTGCATACCGCGAAGGTGAAGGAAGTGCGTCGTGTGATTACTCAGAAAAAGTTGTCACGCAAAAAGGCGGAACGTTTGGTCGACGGCATCGAAAAAGATTTGAAAAAAGAAAATATCGTTTTCCCCGGAGGCGCGGACGCCCAATTGTTGATCTCGCTTGAGGAATATCGCCGTGGACGCAAGAAATTGTACCCGATGGCGGAAGGGGGGCAGCCGCGGGAAAATCTCGTGAAGTCCTACCTGCAGCTGTTGAAAGATGTTTGCGTGACTCATTATACGAGCATCCGCTACAAGAAACGCGTGATCAAGACGCTCTGCGGCCAATGAAGGCGGTTCTGGTCGGGGCTACGGGGCTGGTCGGCCGGCATTGCCTCAAGCGGCTGCTCTCCGATTTTCGAACTACTAAGGTGACGGTTTTTGCGCGGCGAAAATCGGATATCGTGCATGAAAAACTCGATTGGCGCGTCGTTGACATGGAGGCGCCGGAGCCGTTTTCAAGCGACGAATTTTACTGCTGTCTCGGAACCACGATCAAAAAGGCCGGCAGCCGGGAAGCCTTTCGTCGTATTGATCTGGAGATGCCTCTCGCGTGGGGTCGGGCGGCGCGACAAGGCAGGGTGCCGCGGACGATGCTTGTTTCTTCCGTCGGCGCGGAGCTTGGGTCGTCGAATTTTTATCTATCGACCAAGGGTGAAATCGAGCGGGCTTTTTCCGATTTGCGTTTGCCTTTTTTAGGAATTTTTCGGCCTTCGTTGCTCCTCGGGGCCCGCAATGAGACGCGGCTGTTGGAAGGGATCGGGCAAGTCGGTGCGCGCGTGCTCTCTCCGTTTTTACTGGGCTCGCTGAGCAAATACCGCGCGATTGATGCGGGCACTGTCGCCTTGGGAATGGTCCGGGCCGCCCGGGGTTTGGATTCTAAAACGTGCATTTACCACTACGACGACATGATGGTTTTGGTGGGCGACGCGCGTTAGCTGGACGGAACAAAAAATCGAATCGATTCGATGATTGCGGTCCCCTCGTAATAGTTGATGTGGGGATCTCCCAGAATAAAATAGTCGGGACCCTTCCAGTACTCGAGGCGTCGGCTGGATCGGTATTTGCGTTTGCCGCCGCCGATAAATTCTCCAGAGGCTTCGAGTGTATAGGTTTCGTCATCCCGCTCAATGGCAAACGAGTAGGGGAGTTCCGGTGTCATCAGGTCTGCGGCAGCGACGCGTTGGCCGGGTTTGCGGTCCCATACGGTTACCCCGCAAACGGTATGGCAGGAGAGCGAGTGTTCCAGCTTAAATCCCGGGAGGGAAAAGAGCATGTTGAGCGCGTTGTAGTTGGAGGGAAAGTAGGATCCGTCGTTGGGGTCGCAGACGAGGCCGCTTGGAATAACGCTGTTGTAGCTGTCCATGAAGACTTTTCTGCGCGTGTGAATGAAGACATTGTTGTGTGGAGCGGGGTTGTGATAATCCACGATGGCCAGGTAATAGAATCCGTTTGTTTCCTTCGAGGTATCCCATTGCTCGTAGGGTTTGTCATAGACAGGGCTGGGGCCCCAGGTCCACGGGTGAACGGTTTTGGGTTCTTCGGAGAAAATTTCCCCGAAGTCGATTTCGCGCAGCTTTACTTCGACCCGGTAGCGTTTGGGAAGCGGCTTGGTCGAGCGAAGGATGAGCCCTCCGTCGTGGCGCGGGATCGAGAGGCGTATGCCGCTTGAAACCAGGACGGCGGTGGGTTGGTCTATTTTGCCGCGCGAGGCGAGTTCGGCGGTGAGCCAACCCTTGTCACCGAAGGCGACGCGTTTGCGGTAAATCTTAAAGGAACGCAAATGTTCGAGAAATTGTTCTTCGCGGTCCCCTCGAAAAAAACTGCCGTCTTCATCCATGTGCCCGGCTTCCCAAGGACTGTCCGGGCCGTGTGTGTCTTCCACCCAGGGTGCAGCGGTAATACCGGGATCTTCTTTAAAAAGCTCCTCATGGAGAAGCCGCCATTCTTCGGCGGCGAGAGGGGATGTTACCAGGCAAGAGATCAGCAGGTTTAAGAGCATTGGGGGTTATTGCAGGTTTTTCATGGCGTCGGCTTGTTTGGCGTTACTGGCGCCGGCCAGTGCCGCCGCGGCTCGTGCTTTATCGAGCATCGGTTTGGCCGCGCGAGGATCCAGGGCCGCAGGTCCGATCTTTTCTTTTTTTGGAGTTTCTTTCTTCGCGGTGGGGGCATCGGAAGATTTTGCGCAGGCGATGCAGAGGCTGGCGAGGACTGCAAACAAGATTCTATTCATGGATTTAGTGTAGCCCCGGGGCTCTGGACGCGCCAGGGTTGGGGGGCTAGAATGATGAGATCACGGAGGCTTTATGCGATTGGTTCTTATGGCGACGATGTTCTTCGGGGCGGCAGCCGCTCAGGCACAGGTTCAGATGGGAGGCGGCAGTGCGAATGCGCGGCGGCTTTGGAAGTCCGGGGTGTCGTCGATTGTGGCCGGCAATAATGAGATGGCCCGCGCGTTATGGAAGCGATGTTACGAGGCCGATCCGCGCAATCAGGATTGCCGCGCCGGGCTGATCCTTCTCGGGCATGAGGAGTTGATTCAACCGCCGGAGTTGGGGGGCTATACCCCTCCCAAAGAACACACGATGCGCGAAGATGCCAAGGCGCGGATTTCAGGACGTGTTGATAAGAAGAGCGCGATGAAAAATTGGAAACGCGGGCTGCAGCGATTTCAGAAGGGCGACATGCGAGGGGCTCGCGATGCCTGGACTCGTTGTATTGAGTTGAATCCGGGCAATGTTGATTGTCGCAACGGTCTCAATCGTTTGGGCGGGGGATCACGCCGTTCGTCGGCCGATTCAAAAGCGGCCGGGCGTCATTACAATGCCGGAATGAAATACCTGATGTCGGGTCAAAAGGCCAAGGCGCGAAAGTCGTTTAAGGCGTGTTTGGCCGCTGATCCGGCGCACGGCGATTGCTCCAAAGGACTTCAGCGCGCCAAGTAGATTTGGGCGGCCGGATGAAACGGGATTAAAACACCGGTGCGCGCCCGCTCTTTGGAGATCGCGCCCGCCTGCGGGCTGGCTTTTGTGAGTGCTTCGATTTCGCCGTAGAGGTTTTCCAAGACATGCATGACGGCGTCATTCTTCGTATCTTTGTGGGCGATCAATAGCGCGGTGGTTCCCACGGTATCGATCGCTGTGTCGAGACCCCGATAGGTATTTTTAGGGATGCGAATCGAAATCAACCCGCTTTTTGCTCGCGCGGGAAGCAGTCGGATCGGGATCTCGGACGCCAGTTTTTCCACGACCGCAGCTGGATAAGCGCCGGTTAAGAAGAAGGCATCAATTTCTTTTTTGACTAAACGCCGGGCGGCGTCCGCCGGGCCGAACTCACTTACAGTGATCGATTTTTCGGATACGCCGGCTGTTTTTAGAACAGCGCGGGCATTGATCCCGATTCCCGACCCCCGGGGACCGAGGTCGACCCTTTGACCTTTAAGTTCTTCCACGGCTAGAATCCCGGAATCCCGCCGAACGATAATTTGGACGGCTTCGGGGTAGAGGGCTGTTACGGCGCGCAGGTTGGAGGCGCCGTCAACGAGAGCGCGTGCGGCGACATCGCTTTGGGTAAATCCGAAAATCGCCTGCCCATCGTTGACGAACCGGCAATTATCGGCGCTGCCCGATGTCGCGTAGGCTTTCGCTGTCAAAGATTGGTCGGAAAGCAGTCCTTCCAATGCTTTTCCGATTGCGTAATATTCTCCATCCGGCGCACCCGTTACCAGGGTGGTCCATCCGCGGGACTGACCCGCTTGGAGATCGGCTTCGCGAAGCACGCCTTCTAGGCTCATGCGAAGCGCGGAGATGTTGCGGTCTTCTCCATGGGTGAGAAAATCCGAAATGACGGTATTGAGAGAAAGGATGTAGCGTTTGTGCCAGGGCAGATCTTCGATCCAATACCGTTCTTCGGCGGAATCATCCTCGTACGTCTGTCCCCCCGATGGAGGCGCTTCTTTCGAGGTACTCGGACCGTAATCGGCAACAACCCATGTGTTGTTGATCTTTTCGAAGGGAACGGTGCCGTAGACCCGAATGCTGGACCCCGCCGTATTTCCGTCGGGATTGACGCCTTCAATGCCGTGGGGGGTGGCCCCGAGAACAGAAATGAGTGAGCCGACATTTAAGACGTCCCATCCGGAAAGTCGATAAGCCTTCAGAAATTCGATGCGGGCCTTGTAATAAACGAGGAGTTTCTTTCCGCCGCCGTAGCTATAGCTGCCGCGGCGTGACAGGGAAGCGACCTTAAAGAGTCCTTGATCGAAGCCGTCGTTTAATCGGGTTTCGACGATGCCTTGCAGTTCATTGGTGCCGGGCCCTTTGCCGCAGCCTGAGAAGATTAATAATGCTCCGAGGAGAAATAGGGTTCGATTCATATTAGTTCACAAATGGGAGCGCGAGATAGAGTTGGATGATGAGTGTATTGGATATGTCGATGAAAAACGCTCCGACCATCGGCACGACGAGAAATGCCTGCGGCGAAGGACCGTATTTTGACGTGAGCGCTTCCATGTTGGCGACCGCGGTGGGAGTCGCGCCGAGGCCGAACCCGCAATGCCCGCCAGCGATGATCGCGGCGTTATAGTCCTTGCCCATGAGTCGAAACGTCACGAAGTAGGTGTAGCACGCGAGAAAGGCGGTCTGCGCCGCGAGGATGAGGAGCATGGGGCCCGCGAGATTGGCGAGTTCCCATAAACGCAAAGACATGAGCGCCATGGCCAGAAATATGGATAGCGCCATGGTGCCCCAGAGGTCGATGCATTCTGTATTGATCGTGTAGACCTTGGAGAATTGGCAGATATTGGTTAGGACAATACCGACGAGAAGAGGACAGATGAACGAAGGCAAAGGGATGCCCTTGGTTTTTAGAAATTCATATATCCACGTTCCGAGCACAATGCAGCCGGTTAAAATAAGCATTGTCGCCATCATGGATTTTGGAGTGACGCGGTCTTCGTCATCGGGGTCGTAGGTGACGGTCGCGCTGTTCTTTTTTGAGGGCTGTATGTCCGCCTTGAGTTTGTAGTTTTTGATGAGACGTCGAGTGACGGGGCCGCCCAGGATGCCGCCCAGGATCAAGCCGAAGGTGGCGCAGGCCATGGCGAGTTCCATTGTTCCCTGCACATTTTGTGAGAGTGTGAAAATTTCGGCGTAGGTCGCGCCGGTTCCATGTCCGCCTGAAAGCGTGATCGATCCGGCCAGCAAGCCGAAAAGCGGATTCATGTCCGTCGCGCGGGCGAGGAAGACGCCGATTCCGTTTTGGAACACAAGGTAGAGAGAGGCGACGCCCAGAAAGAGCAGTACCTTCGGTCCGCCTTTGGCCAGAAGCTTCAGGCTGGCACCGAGTCCGACGGTTGTGAAGAACACCAGCATGAGCGGATTCTTCAGCGTCATGTCGAAGGCGAAGCTGATCCCGAACTGGAGGTAGAGGATGGCGCTAAGAACCGAGAACGCGATGCCCCCCACGACCGGCTCCGGGATGTTGTTGTTTTTGAGGAGGGCGATTTTATCGTTGAGGAAGTAGCCGGCAAATAGGATCGCGAGGGCGATCGCTGTTGTAGAGATCATTCCGAGTTGAAATTCCATGAGGGAATTCTACCGGGTTGGGCCCAATCCTACAAGGCCGTTTGCTGAATAATGCTTGTTTGATCGGGCAATGCTGCTCCCGCGCCACCTTAAGTCCGGCACAAAGTCGTCCCTAAAGTACCCTTTTCCCCTAGGTCATTATAGGTCTCCCTATAGGGTCTTTCGCTTCGTGCGCTCCACTATATACCTCCTATATAATCATGCTTCCTCTAATAAACAGAGAGGCAGTGATATCTATGACCCTTTTGAAACAAGTTTTTTCC
>NVTF01000138.1 GCA_002401485.1 Elusimicrobiota bacterium
GGATCCGCCGGCTGATCAGGTGGACCGGAATGGCCGTGCCGAGCAGTCGCTCGCGCTGAAAGGCCAGCGACATCACGCCGATCAACTGGCCGGCCGAGTCGACGATCGGTCCGCCGTCCGCGCCCGGATTGACCGCCGCGTCGGTCTCGATCACGGGGCCGTGATAGTTGGACTGATCCTGCTCCTCGGCGTTTCCCGTGAACAGAGCCTCATAAAGGGCATCCGCCGCCCTCAAACGCTGCCGTTCGGTCAGAGTGCGTCTATTAAGCAGCTTCGAGCTTTTTAGCAGGGCGCTCCGAGCGCCCGTGCGAGCCCGCACGGGAGTGGGTGCTACAAGCGCGATGACGAGGATACCCGCGACAATGGGAATCCCAAACCCTGACTGCATCCTCTAAGGATACCCCCAATAAGGTTACATGGAGATTAAGAGCGTCAACCGCCAGTCCGCGAACTTTTTGAAGCCAATTGTAAAGGAATGGAAATTTTAGGGATACCTAAGAATCAGAGAGCGTGTTATACTCAAATCTCATGGAAACCGTAGCGATTCTTAATTCCGGCGCGATGCTCCTGATGCTGGGGTGCATTCTTTATATCGGGGTGATCGGGTCTTATATTTTTGAACGCTGGCGCATCCCCGATGTCATGAACCTCATGTTGTTCGGGGTAATCCTTGGGCCTGCGTTTCATCTCGTCGATCCAGTCCTGCTCAAGCCATGGATGGGGGTGGTCGGAGCGATCGCCTTGAGTCTGATCCTTTTTGAAGGCGGCCTCGGACTGGAACTCAACCACATCATTCAACGTTTTAAAATCTCATTTCTACTCGCCACCACCACCTTTATCGGTACGGCCGCACTCATCGCCGTCGCGTATCACCTGATCACAGGCACGCCATGGCTGCTTTGTCTCATGCTGGGGTCGATTCTCGGCTGCGTCTCCTCAGCCGTTATCCTGCCCATTTCCAATCTCGTCACCGCACCCGACAAGGTCAAAACCACCATTCACCTCGAAGCCGCTCTTTCCGATATGTGGGGCGTCGTCATCACCCTCGTTCTAATACGAATCTACGAGACGCCAGCAGCGGCATCGGACCCCGGGTACGCCTTCAGCGCGATTTGGGCCGCTTTCTCCATGGCCATCGTGGGGGCGGGTGTATTCGGCATGGTCTGGTTATGGCTGCTCGACCGTTTCCGCGAGAGCTCCTTTGACTACATGATGACCCTTGCAGCGGTTTTTGTTCTCTACGGCCTCACCGAACTCATGCACGGCTCTGGGCCGATGGCGGCGTTAACCTTCGGCGCCGTACTCACCAACGCACGCGGAATCGCGAAGCTGTTTGGCCGATCGTTTAAGTTTAAGATTGACGACAAGATCCTCGAGTTCAACACCGAGGTGACGTTTTTCGCGAGAACATTTTTCTTTGTTTACCTCGGGTTGGTTTTTTCATTCGAGTCGTTCAATTTAACCTTCGGGCTCGTCCTGCTGTTTTCCATGGGCGCCATTCTTCTCATTCGCTGGGGCGTTGTTAAAGGAGCCTCCCTCTTGTTTCCTCGCGAGCGCGAGTGGGAACGGCTCTACATGGCGATGGTGCCGCGAGGCCTCACGTCAGCGGTTCTCGTCGGAATGGTGCGCGGACGGGTTCCAGGCTCGGAAGATTTCCTCGCGTACGCCTTCGCCGTCATCCTCATTACAAACACCATCATGACCTGGTGGGTGTGGCGGCACGAAAATCCGGCTGATCCGGAAACAACCCTCGCGACATAAGACGCCTAAACTAACTCGCGTCGTTCTCTTCCGAGAGGGCCTCTTTATGGAGTTTCGAGAGCGATTTAATAAATTCATCGGTGTTGAACTCTTCATTATCGAAGCCTTCAGCGAGAATATTAAATCGTTCGTCCCAGGAAATTTCATCCCGTCCTAACGCGATAGCGCCTGATTTTCCTGTGGCCGCTCGGAGGTTCTCGATGAGAAATTCAGTGGCCGCTTGGCGGCGCTCGGGAGTAAGCAAATCGGAATGATTCTTAAGAAGCCAATCCAAAGTGGCGAGACTGGGAGCAGGATTTTCCTTCGTTGCTATCGAGTCGACGAATTTTTCCGCCCACCGTGGTCCGGGAGATAACGCAAGCAGTGTTTCCAGCAAATCGACAGTGATTTCGTCCCTGGGTTCGGTGACTTTCCATATACTCTCGGCCAAGCCGAGTTTGTACTCCGTCGATTTGTCTTCTGCAAGCTTACGTATAGCTTCATACGTAGCCGCATTGACATTGTCATCGTAGACCAAAACCATGTAGCGCTCGAGGAGGTCCGCGTTCATCTCCTTCGGAAATTTTTCCTCCAAAATAAGTCGTGTCATTCCACTCAGCAGAGCACGGGGACTGTTGCCGTAATTATTCCAATAGGTCTTTTTCAGCAGTATTTCATTGACCTGTATGCGCTGAGCCTCGGAAAAGAGGTCGTAACCCGCGATGAGAATCTCCGTCCTGCCCGATCCCGAGTTCGCGAGCAGGGATTTTGCGGCAGCACTTCGCTCCGCAGGCGTGAGATCCTTAGCAACAGCCGCCAATGCTCCGGCCGCCTTTAAGTAATAAACCTTCAGAAATTGCTTTTGACCACTATAACGCCCCCGATTGTGAAATTGCTTGCGAAGAAATTTTATCCATAGGCGGTGCAGGCGCTTCTTCTGCGCCGCATCAAATATGGGGGACAATTCTCCCAGGAGCTGGAAACCGTGGGAATAATCCTTGAGGGACTCCATCTCAATATCTTCGAAATTTTCGTTGGCGGCGAAGGCGATGTTCAGACCCCCAATCAGGGTACCGATAATCGCGACGAGGTGCCACCAGCCGCTGGTGGGTGAAATTAAAAGCCAGGAAAGCGCCGGAAAGACTGCAGGCCAAATCCATTGCAGGATTGCGTAGGGAGCCAACGCGACAACACCGAAACCAAGGACCTTCTTCAGGCGGCCCAGCCATTTGAAGGTAAAAATCCGGCGGGAAGGTCCGGTGGACAAGCCCTTAATGACCCTTTTCCCAATCGCCGAATCGACAGTCTCGGGATGAGCGCCAATAAATCTCGCAAAATCCATACGCTCATTGGTGTCCCCCGGTTCTATAATGACCTTGATCCTGTCCTCGATAGAGAATTCCGAAGTTTGGGGATTCGGTTCGGACATCCCCAAATCCTCACGATACAACTCGGCTACTTTACGCTGCAAAAATTCTAGCGGCGGCCGTTGGGACTCCAGCCTTGCGTATGACTCCGCACTCATTGTTGCGTGCGCCGCCTTAAATCCCAAATAAACCAAGGTGTCATCCTCGGCCGCCAAAAGCCGGGTGATCAGGGTGCGAATACGCTTAACGGCGCGAGGATCTTTTTTCGTCAAGGAGTGGTACAGGGTAGAGGCATTTTCTTGAGCATCGCCGTCGTTGGATAAAATCTTCGATATTTCCGGCAAGGACTCCCCGGCGTCGGGGGTTCTAGGAACCCGAAGCCAGTAAACCAGTTGCTCCCGGTCCGACCAATAGCCAAATTCCGCACCGGGGACTTGGTTAAGATGCCGCTTCACCTCGAAGAGTTCCGCACGTCCATACGCCCCGCGGTTGAGCAGTTCATCCGCAAAATCCCAGGACTCGTCTTCGGAATTACTGTCCAACTTAAAGTGATCAGAGAAGATGCGGTCCGTCTCCAAAAGTTCGGCCCGGGTTAAGGCCTGGCCGCGAATTTGGATCTCATAGAATTTATCGGTCCGCACCAAGCGTGTTTGCACGCGCCGCTCTTCGGCGTTTTCCCCGGTGCTCACCTTTTTGCAGTTGGTGGATTTGGCGCAGCGCAAGGACTTGGTATACCAACGGGAGAAGGCATCGGCCGCAACGGGATTCAACCCCATTTTTTGCGGCCAATTTTTCAAAATGACTTCCTGTTGCGGGTCTTTGAGATCCGGGTTGTCCGAAGCAGCTCTCTCCTCGGCCTTGTTATCCCCTTCCAGCGGTCGCGTCATGGGATGGAAGATGCCCAAGGGTTCACTGGAGAGGGCGGATTCAGGATCCCCAAAGAGCCAAATTTCGAGTTCCTCCATTGTGAGAGGCGACTGGCGGCTCAACAAACCGTCCAAAAGGTCTCGGGCCTCGGCATCCGCCAACTCGAGGCGCTCAACGGATTTAAGGGGAAGGGCCTCAATATCAAATTCCAGTTGATCGCCGCTGCGGCTCAGATGGATTTTTAATTCACGCCCTTCCGTTTCAGCCTCTTTCTTAATGAGCACGGAAGCGAGAGGATCCAAAATCAGCTTTCGAACAACCCGTTCCAACGAGCGTCCGCCATAAACTCGGTCAAAACCCCGTTCCACTAAAAGTGCCAGGGCATTTTGAGCGACCGGCAAAGCCAAGGACGCCATTCCCTCATCGCGGGACCGCATCCATTTGTCTACCTTGTTGGTGAGATGCAGCCCGGTGATATCCTGGGCGGCCTCGTTATCGAGGGCGTTAAACTGAACGATATCGGTCAGACGGTTTACAAACTCCGGACGGAAATGACCCTTCACCGCTCCCAAGACCTTCTCCCGCATCAACGCGGTGTCCCCATCGGATTCGAGGGCATCCTGGATATGGTTGCTGCCTAAATTGGAAGTCATGATGACAATGACGTTGGAAAAATCGACGGTGTCGCCGTGTCCGTCCGTCAGGCGGCCGTCATCCATGACCTGCAGCAGCAAATCGAGCACCTCGGGATGAGCCTTCTCGACCTCATCGAGCAGCACCACCGAGTAGGGCCTCTTCTTGACCGCCTCGGTCAATTGTCCACCATCTTCAAAGCCCACATACCCCGGGTGGGTTCCCGACAAACGCGCGACGCTGTGGGGCTCCTTATACTCGGACATGTCGATTCGGATCAAGGCTTCTTCATCATCAAAAAGAAGTTCGGCCAAACCCTTGGCCAGTTCGGTTTTCCCCACCCCGGTCGGGCCGACAAATAAGAAAGAACCGATGGGTTTGTTGGGGTCCTTGAGACCCGCGCGTGCCCTGCGTACCGCTTGCGATACCGCCACCACGGCCGGGTCCTGATGCACGACGCGTTTACGAAGGTCATCCTCCAAAGTCAGCAATTTGGCCTTTTCATCCTTAAGCACACGAGACGTCGGGATGCCCGTCAGTTCCGAAACAGTCCGTGCTAAATCATTCGCCGAGAGAGCTTCGCGTTCAGAGCTGGACGCATCCTCTTTCAAGCGCATCAATTGTTCTACATCGGGAACGATTTGGTTATAAAGGAGGTCGAGTCTTTCGTTTCCCGTGCTGTCTTCCTGGGAAATTTTCTGATAACGATTGACATTTTGCAGTAGACGCTGGCTTAACTGCATCCATAACGAGGTCCGGCGGTTTTTTTCAGCTACAGGGGTGCGGGCCGTAAAGGCTTTTTCGAGCAAGGCAAGCACCGATCCGGGCAGACTTAGATCGTTAAGATAACGCGCTGAAAGGCGCACGGCCGTCTTTAGAATACCGGGTTCGGCGGAGAGCTCAAAAAGATCTTCAATGCCTTCCAAATGCGCACCGGCCATATACTCAGCGTCTTCTTCGCTGGGCTGCTCAAGGGAGACGTTTTCGGCGAAATCTCCCTCACGCGCTAAAACCTCGGCGTCCTTGGCTTTAGCCGAAACCAACAGGGTGATGTCTCCGCGAGCCATCGCCGGGCGAAGAATACGGAAGAAAGCATATTGATCATTCTGTACCGATGTATCTTTGAGATCTTTTGGATCATCGATATAGAGGATGATGCGATTTTCCGTCTTCGAGAGAGTGTGAAGCAGCATATGGGCAAATTTATCGATTTCTCCACCGATCTGGCGTGAGGCATCGAGCTCCATGACAACCGTCTCTTCCATGCCTCCATAACGTCCGTCACCGATACCCGCTGCCAAATGCTCCACAATCGCTCGTTTTCCGACACCGCTCGGACCGGTCAGCAGCACACTCCGGGACAAACCCTCGGGCTTGGAAAGACTGTCTAGAATTTTATCAACCTCAGCGGTGCGGCCGATCAGGGGTTTGGAGGCATCAATTTCCATGTCGTGGAGTGCCCCTTTTAAGAACTCCAATTCCTCTTCCGAAAGCATTGCGGCGAGACGATGTTCGAGTGGTTTTTTTTCCTCTTCCGTGCGGCGCACCATGCCCATCATGGCAACCATTGTTAGACCGGCTAGAGGTTCCGCCGGACCAAAAAAAGTACTCCAGGCCGCCGTGGCGGCGATTAAAAGGACCAGCGAGGTGGGTCCGCCGGAACCAAAAGACTTGCCAAGCCCCGTTCTCGCCGCTTTTTTCTTGCCGGTTTTTTGAACGGTCTTTTCTTCTTTGTTGACCGCTTCAACCAGGGTCGAGACAAACTTGTGCTTTTCTTGCCACCCGACAATATCTTTGAGAAGACCCGTTTTCTCAATGATGGCGCGAATAGTTTTTTCGGAATCCGCACTCAGCCCCGTTGCCTGCAGCGCACGCACCAAACTCTCACGCGAAATTTCCTCGAAACGGCTCACGGCCGCAGCGTCGTCTTCCGGCGGATTTTCCCGCAGGGATGCGAGGAAGGCGTCCATAACATAGGCCATTGATTTTTGGCCCGTGCGCGCCACCAACTCAGCGCTCACCTGGGTCTTAAAATCCGGACCTTTCGACTCCTTCTCCACCTCTCGACCGAAACCGCGCAGGATGGAACTAAGCTCGCGCATTCCCTCGCGCCGGAGTTCTTGGGTGTTAAAACCCTTCTGCCCCCCCTCGGTCGCCTCGAGAGTTTGGAAGGTGACGCAAACCCCGCAAAAGAACGCGACCACGGGGAGTAAGGAATGGGTGCCATGGAGCAGGAGCTCCAGGCCGGAAAAAAATGTGAAGACTGCCGCAGGAAGAAGGGGAGAGGAGATGAATTTTCTTAAATGAGAACGAACGGGCGTACTCGCCGCAACGCGGTTTTCCGACTTATTCCCACGTGAAGAGTCTGCCGCTTTTACTGGATCGAGTCCCGAGTGCCGATGTGCATGGAAAAGAGTTTTTCCCACGGCAATGGGAGTCCCGGGGTTTGAGCGTTGATCTCCCGACCACAATCGATCCAATTGGGTTTTGGCCCCTGCAACCGACAGACGCCTGAGTTCCTTCGGAGTCGGCAAGGCCTCCGCCTTGCCGTTTTGTACTGCGGAGAAGAGAGTGGGGGCGGCCGTCGTTTCCGCCGCAACAGCACGGGGCTGCTGCTGGGAAGAGACGCTTGCAGCACGCGCAGGGACCGATTGCGTTGGTAGTGCCGAGAGATTCGGCAACGTTGTTAACGTCGGGAGTATCGTTAGCGTCGGCGTAATGGGGGTTAGGGAGGGGGCAGTCGTTTTGAGCCCTACACCCGCAGGCCCGAGGCTTGCACCGCCTAGAGCTCTAGGTGCCGTCTTGAGCATCCGAGCCATAGCCGAGGTGACGGGAAAACCCGGGGTGGTCAAAAACAAGGCCGCGCTCAGGCAGGAGGCAATCCCTTTTTTTAAGCGGCTTCGCATCATCGGATTAGATTATATGACCCTAAGCCCTAATGCCAATGAGGCAGAGGGCCCAAAACACCGGCGTTAAATGTCCTAGGGAGAAAGGGGAAGAGGCCTAAACGCGAGGGCCGACGCGCAAAACACGCAGGCTCCTTGCGCCCGCTTACGCGATAGTGCGCGATTGCATCCGAAGATG
The DNA here is from genome assembly GCA_002401485.1 of Elusimicrobiota bacterium. Classification (GTDB taxonomy): domain Bacteria; phylum Elusimicrobiota; class Elusimicrobia; order UBA1565; family UBA1565; genus UBA1565. Next base: position 7,692 of record NVTF01000138.1, read on the forward strand.
GCGATCTGATGCAAAAGAATGAAGTTGCTATAATGCCGGAGCCGCTTCGAAAAAAATCGAACGCCAAACGGCACGGTAACGACTTAATGACAAGATCTGTATCGTCCCCCCTGTCCGACTACGGCATGTATATGCAGGGGGAACGGCAAACGACAAAGTCCACCTTAAATCAGGCCTCTGGTGGTCCTAAGGAGGGGGCCCCCTCGGGAATCGATTAAAACCACCAACCAAGAAAATGGCTAGAAACAAACTTACGCCCAGCGATACTATCGCCTACCAGCTCAAGATTACCCTATTCGGCAGCGAACCACCCATCTGGCGACGCGTCCTAGTCGCCGGCAACATCAGTCTCGCCAAGCTCCACGCCATCCTTCAGCCCACCATGGGCTGGACCAACAGCCACCTACACCTCTTTAAAGTTGGCCAGGACCAATTCGGTGAGCCCGATCCAGAGTGGAGCGATGTCGGTGATCATCACCGGGTCCGACTCTGCGACGCCGCGCCGAAGGCTGGAGACAAGTTTATCTACATCTACGATATGGGCGACGACTGGCAGCATAAGATTGAGATCGAGGAGATCACACAAACAGACAGCAGCAATAAAATCGGCCCCGTTTGCCTGGCCGGCGCGCGGGCCTGCCCGCCTGAGGACTGCGGCGGGATCGGCGGCTACGCAGAGCTGCTTGAGACCCTAGCCGATCCCGAGCACGAGGGGCATAAAGACATGGTCGAGTGGATTGGCGGCGACTGGGACCCCGAGGAATTCG
>NVTF01000139.1 GCA_002401485.1 Elusimicrobiota bacterium
GCGGCGGACCAGGTGCCGCCGTCCAGTACGAATTGAAAGCGGTCGTGCAGGCGGTCATCGCAGTCCTGCCAAAATTCGATTCGGATGGGCTTGAGGCGAAAGCCGCTCCAATGCGGGGGGCGGGGGACCTTGCCGCTGTATCTAGCTTCCATCTCGGCCTGGCTCGCTTCCAAAACGGCGCGGTTCTCGATAGGTTCGCTTTGATTCGAAGCCCACGCCGAAATTTGCGAACCGCGCGGGCGGGAAGCGAAATAATCGTCCGCTTCGGCGTCGGAAACCTTCTCCACATCACCGAGGATTCGGATTTGGCGCTTAAGCAGCGGCCAATGAAAAGTCAGCGCGGCCCGGGGGGTGATGATTAAGGACCTTCCTTTGGGAGACCGGAGATTGGTGTAAAACACAAACCCCCTCTCGTCATAAAATTTAAGCAGAATCATCCGGCCATCCGGATAACCATCCGCACCCAGCGTGGATAAACAGCAGGACTCGGGCACACGCTGCTTGGCGTGTTTTTCCGCATCCTGCATCCACTGATCAAACTGCGCGATCGGATCGGCTAGGAGAGTGGCATCGGTTAGGCGTTGCACCCGGGGAGTGTAGCACTTGGAGCTTAGGCGACGTTGCTCGGAGGGAAATTATCGGGACCGGCCCATTGAATCGCTTCCTGCTCTGCAATCTCATCGCCCAACGCGGCGTCCGCATTGCCCTCCGCCGCCGTATAAGAAACGAATGCCAACGCTCCGCCCACAGCAGCCAATAAGCCGCCCTGCATGGCCTGTCCTTTCGCAAGGATGATGCCGCCCAACGCGGCGATAGCGACAGAAACTCCAAGCGCCCCGTACGCGAGCATTTTGGCGGCTCCCTGCGTTGCGGGATTTCGACCCATGACAAACGCAGCGAGAAGCAATATGGAGGCGATCGGCAGCAGGACCATCGCCATATCAATCATCTTTTGATTCGGAGTCACATTCTTGCCTTTGCCGACAGAAGGGGCAGACTCGTCCGCGGAATTTGCGGCGCTCGCACTGCCGCCGGCGTTAATCGGGCCGCCTTCTCCAAGACCGCCGTTATCGAGTGCCTGACCACCGCCCGAAATCGCGTTGCCCGAAGCACCGGAACCCGAAAGGCTGGATCCGATATTTCCGGAACCATCCCATTGGGAGTTATGCGTTGACGCCGTCGTTGCAGAACCTGATCCCGCAGCCGCGCCCATCGCACGGTTCATGCGGGATAGTTTTTTTCCAGTCGCCCCGCGCAGCTTGGAACCGGCCCGGCCTCTGCCGACTCCGGTCTTGCCGCGCTTAACGGAGCGTTGGCGATCCCGACTCATGGCCCGAACCATTCCAGCCTTCGCGGCGGGCGGGGCCTTCATTTTCAAATCGAATCCGCCGCCGATACCGCCCGCCATGCCGACGCCCCCTTTGATCTGCGGGCGCTGAAAGGCTTTCGCCAACTTCTTTTTGCCTTTAGTTTTCCCGTTCGCGTTCTCGTCGATTTCCTCTGCCCCTTCCAGACCGGCGCCCATCGCCTGCAGCGCCGCTGCCTTCGGCATTTCAACCGATGGGGGGGAAGCGGATGCACTTAACTCGGCCACCTCCTCCGGTGTTTGTTCGTAGGCTTCTTCAATCGCCTGATCCGCCTCGACCCGCCGGACATCCTCACGAACACTGTCGCGATTGCTCCGGCGAAACATCTCAAGCGCATTCGGTCCGCTATGGGAAGCGCCCGGCAGCCCTTCGACCACACGCGGGTCATACGTGACTTTTTTCGGACGAATTTTCGCCTCAACCGATGACTTCGCCAAATGAGAATCGTCCACCGCATCTCGCTTGGCCATGTCCGCCCATCCAATGCCCGCGATTACAACGGCCGCCGTCAAGGTCGACGCGATCACCGGGGTGGAGCCGAAGAAGGCTTGAAACATCATAAACCCGGTTTGGGGGACCGCGCCGGCACCGGAGGACAACGCCGCCGCCGTTGCAGCGCGTGCGGCGTCTTCTCTTTGAACGTCATCCATGAATTAATTTCCTCGACTCTGTGCGGCGATGAGAGCCCCAAGCCCCGCTAAGGAGGCTCCCTGAACCGTCTGACCGGTCGCCATCATCCCGACGCCCGACAGCCCCAGCAGACCTGCCGCTTCAGCCCCAAGCGCCTGTGCCGCACCGATGTCCCCGGGCAACGCGGCCGCGTTTACACCCGTCGCCTGCAGCAGGGCCATCGGCAGCAAATCACCGCCATCGGCAAAACCCGTGGCTGGATGAAATTCTTCTTGGGGCGTTTCGTCGGCGGTAAATGTATTTCCCGAACTTCCGGTGTTTCGTTTGGGCCCCGAGTCAGCGGCAGCCGCGGAAGCAGCGAGCGGACCACCCTCGCCGGCATCAACGATTACCGAACGCTTGACCGTCTTCCCGCCAATCTTGTAGTCCTTCACCGAGCTTTTCCCTTTGGATGCCTGCGTCTCCAATTTCCAATCGGTATAACTCGCCGCATCCCACATTTTCTTGTGGGCGGATCCCGCAGAGGTCGCATTGCGGCCGCCGTAGGCTTTCATCGAGGCTTCCATTCCTTTGAGTGTATCCAAGGCGCCGCTTTTTCCTATTTCGCGTTTGCTCCCGCCGTTGCCGGCCTTCCATCCCCAACCGCGCATAATCGATTTGGTATTGCGTTCTTTGTTGTCCATACGGCCGATACCGCCGCCTTCCCCATCACCCCCGCGACCGGAAGCAGCGCCGCCGCCGATCGAGCCGTCGGAGATTTCCCGGCCCGCAATTGAGGTGACGATGGGATCCCCGTTTTTGTCATAACGCGCCTTCCCGTCCGCACGTGCCGAGGATCGTTCACTGCCCTTGGCCGGACGCAACCCGCCCCACGCGTGACGCCCCTTTTCCAAATCCGACGTGCTCACGCTGCCGACCAACCCCGAGGATTCCCGGGGCAAGGAGGGGGGAGGACGATCCCGCAAACCAAACGGATCATCGGCATTTTCCGACTCGCGGCTGAGATTTCCGGTTTTGGAGAGAGCATCCGTCGGCGCCATTTCCGCTCGCGTCGCGTCCAATCGGGGGTTGCCGAGGCGACTCTTAAATATGAAATCCCGCGCAACCAGGAAGGCCAACACCGTCACGGCAGTGATAAACGCGACCCGAACGGGCATCGAGCTAAGCCAAAAAATGATACCGCCGCCGCGGCGCTGCTCATCTTCTTCCTCAAGAGCGGGAGGAAGGGGAACCCTAATATTTTCTGCCATGACGCGTCTCCGATGAGACGTTAATAGTGTAAGGAAGCCTTACGGAATTTCAAGGGCCATATCCGCGACGGCCTCTCGGAGAAGACGAGGCGTAAATCCCGTAAATTCGATGAGACGGGAGCTGTTCAGCGAGCAATCGGGAGGGGCGTCAACACCCTTTTCGGCCATGGGGGTCACCCGGATTTTCGTATCATCGATCTTCATCGCTTCGCAGAAAACCCGTCCGAACTCGACACGGCTGAGAGTTTCCCGGCCTCCACTATGAAATAAGCGGTCTTTGCCGGTCGGCCAATCAGAGGCTTTCACAATTCGCGCAATGAATTCGGCCATATCCTTCATATACAGCGCCGTGCGGAATTGATCGGAAAACAAGTCCATGCCTTCACCCGACCGAATATTGCGATACAACTGGTCGCAAAACATGCCTTTGCCCACAGGCTTCCACCCATATCCAAGGGAAAGGCGCAAAATGATGCTCTCTTCGCAGGCCTCGAAAACCGCACACTCGGCGTTCACCTTCGACCGAGCGTAAACGGATGTCGGAGAAACCGGATCACTCTCCCGGTAGGGCGGCTTGGTTCCATCAAAAACCAAATCCGTGGAGATGAAAATCATGCGCTTGGCGTTCTCAGCCAATAGCCGTGTCGCGTCGACATTCACGCGTTCGGTCTTAGCCGGATCCACATTGCAATTTCCAGGCTGGGAGATCGCCGCGGCATGAACGATTAGATCCGGGGCCTCACTATCGAGGAGACGGCGGATGGCATCCACATTCTCCAAATTCAATGACACGAGGCGCACTCCTTCGAGCGGAGCATTCTCCGACAAATAAGTACCGACAACTTCGTGGTCCAAAGCCAAGCGGGGCGCGACGTAGCGCCCTAAATATCCGCTCGCTCCGGTAAACAGGATCTTCAATTCTTAGACATGAAGGGATACGTAAAGTCCGACGGCGGCACAAACAATTCCTTCGTCGTTCGTGTCGAGACCCAGCGAACGAGATTCAAGAAGCTGCCGGCTTTGTCATTGGTGCCCGATGCCCGCGACCCGCCAAACGGCTGCTGCCCGACCACCGCACCGGTCGGCTTATCGTTGACGTAGAAGTTGCCCGCCGCATGCATGAGCGCTTCGCTCGCCTGACTGATCGCACTACGTTCCCGCGCGAGAACACTACCGGTCAAAGCGTAGGGTGAAGTTTTATCGCAGAGCTTCAAGGTTTCCGCGTAGCGTTTCTCCGGATACGTGTACACTGTCAGCACCGGGCCGAACAATTCCTCACGCATGGTGATGAAATCATGCTTGGTGGTTTTAATGACCGTCGGCTCAATGAAGTAGCCCTTCTTATCGGACGCCTTTCCCCCGAAAATAAACTTCGCCCCGTTGCGCGCCGTCACATGGGGGAAATAACTCGTGATATTTTCGTACGAGGCTTTATCAATGACAGCGTTCATGAAATTGCCCATATCCTGCGGGTGGCCCATCTTCACCCGGCCCAATTGCTCTTCCATCTTCTTCATAAGCTTCGGCCACTGCGATTCAGGGATGTAGGCGCGTGAGGCCGCCGAACATTTTTGGCCTTGATACTCGAATGCGCCGCGCGTCAACGCGGTTGCCGCGTTGTCGAGATCCGCCGACGCGTGCATGAATACGAAATTTTTGCCGCCGGTTTCGCCGACCAGGCGCGGATAGGTTTTGTATCGCGCGATATTTTCTCCGATGCGTTTCCACATCCATTGGAACACAGGCGTTGATCCGGTAAAATGCACGCCCGCGAGGTCCGGATGATCAATGACCGTGGTTCCGATTTCCGATGAATTCCCGGTCACCATGTTGATCACGCCATCGGGAAGGCCCGCCGCGTGCAGCAGCTCCATAATAAAATGCGCCGCAAACATCGTGGTTTTGCACGGCTTCCAAACAACGGTATTGCCCATCAGTGCGGGCGCGGTCGGGAGATTGCCCGCGATGGAGGTGAAGTTAAAAGGCGAAACCGCGAAAACAAAACCCTCGAGCGCCCGATATTCAACACGGTTCCACATGCCCGGCTGAGAGGTCGGCTGATGTTCGTACAAATCCTGGGCGTATTTCACATTGAAGCGCCAAAAATCGATGAGCTCACACACCGCGTCGATTTCGGCCTGAAAAACATTTTTCGACAGGGTGTGCATGGTCGCCGCGTTAAACACCTGCCGCCAGGGACCCGCCAACAATTCCGCGGCGCGCAGAAAAACGGCAGCACGGTCATGAAAGGGAGTTGCGGCCCACGCCGTCTTTGCCTTTTGCGCCGCCTTGATCGCGTCGAGCGCGTGTTTCTTATTGCCGATGTGGTAGCGACCCAAGAGTTTGCTGCTTTCATGAGGGGGCCGGCAGTCGCCCAGCTTGCCGGTGCGGACCGGCCTGCCCCCGATGACCATAGGAATGTCGGGCTGGAGTGACGCTAATTCTTTAAGTTTGGCTTTCAGCTCCGCGCGTTCGGGGGTGCCGGGTGCGTAGGTCTTGATGGATTCATTGACCGGCTCTGGAACTCGAAAAATTGCGTTGGACATCGGTGGTACCTCCTCCAAAAATCTACACCGTCAGTGTCATATTCAGACAAATCAAGCGAACCCGAGTCCAGCCGCCGCGCGGGGCCAAGGGACCTATTCCAAATCGGATCAAAGGACCCATTGATAGGGCTCAATAGCGGGATATGACGCACGTCATCAAATCCAACTCAACGGAAGCCTATACTGAGGGTGTCGGACAGGAGAAACTCATTGAAACACCACCGTCTCATCCTTCTGTTAGCAGTCCTTTTTAGCTTCACCGCCAATGCGCAGGCGAAGATTTTTGCGGTTCGCATGCCGGCTGTCCTCCCGACAAATCCGATGATCATCATGACCAACGGCGCCATGCTTCCGATCTCCCAGATCCCTTCCATCAACGTTCCCGGAATCGTGCCGACAATTGGTGAACTTCCCTTGCCGGTGATTTCACCCATCACCCTTCCGCCCGGAGCGGTTCTGAAGGCCCCGACAGCGGCCCCGGCCCTATCTTTTTCCAACTCCTTTAGCGTGCACGCGGTCGCGGTTCCGTTAGTCGACGCCGGTTCGAGCCTGCACAACCGCAGCAGCCGGCGCGACACGGTCGAAAATCGACTTAAAACCGCACGCCTCGTCGAAACCATTCGAAAGACTCTCAATCTGGATGACGACGCGACTACTTTGGAGGATCTGGAGGGCGCTTTCGATGGCCGCGACTCCGATCATACCGCTGACAGCCAGAATGGACCGGTTGTCCTTCCCGAGCACAAACTCGAGGAAGAGCTCGGACTCCGCTAAGACGACGCGCCAGCGCCGCGACCGTCTATCGAATAGCCGCCCCGATCGGGGCGGCTTTTTGATTTGCGGATCGCAAGCGGGCGAAGACGCACCAGGCTTCCCACAACATCGCCGCCGACAACCCGAGCAGCAGCAGGCTGAGTCCCGCCAACAAAACCTGTCCGGTGCGTAAAAACCCAACCAGACTGATGGCCATCGAGACCGATGTCATCGTGGTGAGAAACAGCATCGGTGCCAGAACAAAGCCATACGGTTTTTTCTTAAGCGCAAGATATACGCTGAGCACAATTAAACAAAGCCCCGCCAGCATCTGATTGGTCGCCCCGAACATCGGCCACAGCGCCTTCCAATTGCCGCCGTAGACCAGCAGCAACGGGGACGACGCCGCCAAACCCGACGCGACAAACCGGTTCCTAAGAGCCGGAAATCGATAGGCGTCCCCAAGTTCTGAAATTATGTAGCGCTGAATACGTGTTGCCGTATCGAGCGTGGTCGCCGCGAAACTAATCACAATCACCGCGATGGCCGCTTGCGCGAACTCCTCCGGCAAACCAATACCCTCGGTCATAAACCGCGAGCCGCCTTCCACAAACGCGCCGATCTTAGCACCCAATCCTTTGGCATTCGCCCAGCTTTGGTAATGAACCTGCCATGCCGACAAACTCTTAAATCCCGCAGTGCAAGCGAGCACCGACATGAGCGCAAGGCTGCCTTCGCCCAACATCGCGCCGTACCCGATCGGCCGGGCATCGGAAAGTTTATCGAGCTGCTTCGAGGTTGTCCCCGAACTCACAAGTCCGTGAAAACCCGAGACCGCGCCGCAGGCGATCGTGATAAAGAGAAACGGAAACCACGCCGGACCGTCGGGCACATTCAAATTCAATGCCGGGGCCGTCATCGGCGGATGCACGACGAGCAGCCCAAAATACATCAGGCCGAGGCCGAGAAATAATTTATGGGAGTTGATGAGATCACGGGGCTGTAAAAGCGACCACACCGGAAGCACCGATGCCGTGAAGGCATACACCAGCAGGAACCCAATCCAGATATTAAGCGCCGGAATGCCGAACAGATCAGGCATCACAATCGGATATTTTGTTCCCAACCAGATCATACCCACCAGCAGCACCAAGGCTACCAGCGACGGGATCAGCAAGTCCACCTTTTTTTTGTAGGCGAGCCACCCGATAATAGGCGCGATGATGATTTCAAAGTTAATCGGCAGCACCGTCGCGGGATAACGCGTAAAAAGATCGGCGATCACGTAGGCAAATACTGCAAGCACTATCCACGCTAGAAACAACACAATGGCGAGAAAGAGCAGCCGCGCCCGTTTCGATAGAATCGGCGCGGTCAAATCCCCAATGGAACGCCCGTCATTTTTCGCAGAAACGACGAGGCAGCCGTAATCGTGCACCGCACCGATGAAAATAGTGCCGAAAACGACCCACAAAACTGCGGGCAGCCAGCCCCAAATAACCGCGATGGCAGGGCCGACAATGGGGGCGGCGCCGGCCACCGAGGTGAAATGGTGGCCGAAAAGCACGTGCCTCGGCGAGGCCACGAAATCGACACCATCGGCCTT
>NVTF01000140.1 GCA_002401485.1 Elusimicrobiota bacterium
ACTTTTTGTACAAAAAGTGAGAAACAGTGACAATTTCGAGAAACGGTCTCAACTTCTAGTTGGGAAGGAAAAGGCTGGCGTATTTTTTTCCTGAATCCAGATCTCTCAATCGTTCGAAAGAAGCGCGGCTTTTTTGGGTTTGGCCGCTAAAATGTTGAACGTAGGCTTGAAGGAAGAGCAGGGAAGCATCATTGGGGACGGCGAGGACCTGGCTTTCCAATTGGCGCAGACGGTTTTCGAAAAGGTCTTTGTTTTTAAAAAATGATTCCAAATTGATCCCGGAATTTGGCCACTCGGGATAGAGATCAAGTCCTTTTTGGAGAGACTGGGAGGCTTTTCTAAATTCCGCCGCTGCGAAAAGAGCGTGACCCCTGGCGAAATAGGGAATCGGCTGATTGGGAAATTTAGAAATGGCTTCTTCAAAAATTTTCGACGATTCCTTAAACTTCGACTCCGAAAAGAAAGAGTCTCCTTTGGTAATCAAGGCATTCAATCCCTCTTTGCCTCCTGTAAATTGAAGATCGCCGCTGGATAAGGTGCCTCCGAAATTATCGGCGAGAGCGGCAACCTGGCGGATCGCGGCGCGGAGTTCTCCGTCGGTGAGGCTCGCCAGAGGATGCAAAAACGCGGACATCACGACTCCCTGACCAATCGCGTAGCGGCCGTCCAGAGTCCGGTCAAAATTGGCTTGCAGCAACGATAACAACTGCGCGCTTGTTATCTGATCGGCAGAGGCAATCGGAGACATCAGGCGCATGCGATCGGCTCGCACGTCCGTTAAACAAATAATATGTTTCCCCTCGTATTCAAACTCCCACGCACCATCGCCGCCCTTTTAAGCCGGATACTTCGTCTTGCAGCAAGGCTTCCAATCGATCGAGAGTCATGGGTTTAGCAACTCCTGTGGGGCGACATGAGAAGAAGCAGAAACACGCGGAAGCGACCAGGATCGACGCCTTGAAATGCTTCACCCGAAATAGGAAGCGCGTGCTGCGACAATTTTCGCGACATCCGTATCGGAAAGGGCCTTTTGCTGGCCGAGAACCTTGGTGACGAGCATGATTTTTGCAAATTGCTCGACCGTTTCCATACGGCCCCAGGCTTGCTTGAGGTCTTTTCCATAAGAAACAGCCCCGTGATTGGCCATGAGCATGGCGTTATGATCACGAATGCAGCACATAAGCGTTTCAGGAAGTTCCGGGGTGCCCGGCGTCCCATAAGGAGCCAACGGCACCTTCCCCAGTTGGAGAATCACTTCGGTCGCGATCGGCTGATCCAACGGAATGCCCGCACAGGCAAATCCCGTCGATATGGGTGGATGGGCGTGAACCACCGCCTGGACGTCAGGGCGGAATTTGTAGATCTTCAAATGCATCCGAAACTCAGAGGTAGGCTTGAGACGGCCAAACCGCTTATTGCCCTTATCATCCACGACGACGAGATCCTCGTCTTTCAGCTCCCCCTTGGGGACACCGGAAGGAGTCACCAGCAGCAAACCACTGGGAAGGCGGGTTGAAATATTGCCGTCAGTCGCGGCGACAAACCCCTGGGCGGACATTCTTTTTCCAACATCCAATACTTGCTGACGGAGCTGTTTTTCGGTCGGTTTCATCGCTCGAATATTGTATAATTTATTGGATCTTTTTATGAAGGCCCTCCTCTACCAAGGCCCGCAGAACATTCAGCTTCACGAGATACCCGTTCCCGCAATCGGAGACGGCGAAATTCTAGTATGCGTAGAGGCATGCGGCCTCTGCGGATCCGACCTCGTCAAAATTGACGCCAATCTCCGCGACCGTTCCGTTCATCTCGGACATGAGCTTGCGGGACGGGTGCATGCCGTTGGTGATGGCGTCACAAAATTCAAAAAAGGGGATCGGCTCATTGTCAGCCACCATGTCCCATGCCTCGACTGCCACTATTGCGAGCGCGGCAATGAATCGATGTGCCGTGAGTTCAAGCGTACTAATTTAGATCCGGGCGGCTTCGCGGAATACGTGAGAATCTCCGCCAATCACGTTAAACACGTCGCGTTTAAGCTCCCGGCGAGAGTGCCCTTCACTCACGCGACGATGATTGAACCCCTTGCATGTGTTCTGCGCAACATCCGCAGAATCAACTCACAGGAAGGCGACACCGTTGTGGTGGTGGGCATGGGATTTATCGGACTTCTGACCTCTCTCGCTCTCAAACGAATAGGCGTCACCGTTATTGGATTAGATATAGATCACATTCGCGTGCGCCTCGCCAACAAACTCGGGATCGACCATGCCTATACCGGAAAGGACGGCGGCGGAATTCCGCGTCTTATCAGCCAACTGACCTTCAACCGCGGTGCCGACGCCCTGATCTCAACAGCCGGACCGTCGTCGCTCATCGCGCCTCGCCTGGAATGGATCCGCGACGGCGGAATCATGAACATTTTTGCAGGCTACACCTCACTGCCTAAGGCTAATATTAATCTGGATACCGTCTACCATCGGGAGCTGACCCTTCTCTCCAGCTACTCACCTCAGGTGCAGGATCTTGAGGAAGCCCATCGCATCATCGTGAAAGAAGAGATCGACGTCTCCCTGTTCGCACGCGACACCTTCGGCCTTGAGGAATTCGACGAGGCCTTGCGTCAGGTTCGAGGACGGGAGATTGTGAAGGCGATCCTTTTGCCCGGAAAGGGCGCCGCGCAGTCAAAGCGCTCCCTCGGCAAAAAACGAAGAAAATCAACGGTGAAACGATGATCGATAAAACGATGCGCGCTGTCATGTTCCACGGTCCCAAGGAAATCCGCCTGGAAGAGATCCCAATTCCGTCTCCCGGTCCTGATGAAATTCTGCTTCGAATCAGTGCCGCCTTAACCTGCGGAACTGATTTCAAGGCTTTCCGGCAAGGCCATCCAGTCCTGCTGAGATCGCTGCCAGCGCCTTTTGGGCACGAATTCTCAGGCACCGTCGCAAAAGTCGGAGAAGGAGTCACGCGTTTTCCTCCCGGAACCCGCATCGTTGCGGCTAACTCCGCCCCGTGCGACGGGTGTTTTTATTGCGACCGGGATGAGAATCAGCTTTGTGAAAACATGAAATTACTCAACGGCGCGTACGCGGAATATCTGCTGCTGCCCGCAAACATCGTTAAGCGAAATTCTTACGTAATAGAAGAGGGCACCTCTTTTGAAACCGCGGCGCTTTCGGAACCGTTTTCCTGCGCCCTGCATGCCGTCGATGTGACCGACGTCAAGAAAGGGGACACGGTTGCCGTCATCGGAGCTGGAATCATGGCCCGTTTCCTGCTCGAAGCCGTAAAAGCCCGGGGGGCCGAGACGATCGTGATCGGCCGGAGTCCCGAACCCCTTGTGATGATGGCGAGTCTCGGCGCTTCTTCAACTGTTTCCATCCTCGATTCGGACCCCATCGCCGCCGTTAAAAAATGGACAAACGGTCACGGCGTTGATTGCGTTTTTGAAGCGGTCGGGACAGCGGAAACCTGGCATCAATCCATCGCCATGGTTCGCAAAGGCGGCAAGGTTTGCCTTTTTGGCGGATGCAAAAAAGGAACCGAGGTCCCGATCGATGCGCATCGCGTGCACTACGGCCAGCTCTCCCTCTACGGCGTTTTTCACCACAAGCCCCGCTATTTCGAGAAAGCCCTCCAACTGTTGTCGACGGGGAGAATCTCGACGGACGGGCTCATCGAAGGATCGATTGGACTCGACGATGTCCCGCGTTTCTTCGAAGAGCGTCACGAACGCTCGAACCTGAAGTCGACCGTTACCCCCCACGCGTGAACCAAGACAATCGCATGATGCGGCGGGCGATCGCCCTCGCAAAACGCGGTCGCGGCCGTACGAGCCCCAACCCGATGGTCGGCTGCGTCCTTGTTAAACGCGGCCGCATCGTAGGAGAGGGATTCCACAAAAAATTCGGCGGTTCGCATGCCGAACCCCAAGCCCTGGCTCAGGCGGGAACCGCTGCGCGCGGCGCGACCGCCTATGTCAATCTGGAGCCCTGCTGCTATTTTGGAAAAACACCGGCATGCACCAAGGTCCTCATCGCCGCCGGCATCACCCGTGTCGTTTTTGGAGTGCGCGATCCTAACCCCAAGGTCGCGGGCAAAGGCAAGGCGGCCCTTCGCCGAGCCGGCATCGACGTTGAGGAGGGGATGCTTGCCAAGAAATGTGAATCCCTCAATCGAGGCTTTTTCTCTTGGATTCGCAAGGGACGCCCCTATGTAATATTAAAAGTAGCTGCGAGTCTCGACGGAAGGATTCAAACATCATCCGGCGAATCGAAATGGATTACCTCTCCCCAAGCGCGCGCATTGAGCCGAAAGATGCGCGCGGAAGTGGATGCGATCCTTGTAGGCCGGGGGACCGTGATCGCTGACGATCCCCGACTCACCGCTTCCGGAAGCCGGCATCCGCTGCGCATCGTCCTCGACACGAATCAGAATACACCGAAAACAGCAAAACTGCTCAAACAGCCGGGAACATCGCTCATCGTCTCTTCCAAAGCGCCAAACGGACGACTGCCCGCAACCGATTCAGTTGAGCATCTGAGAGTTCCTAAGCGCGGCACGCGCCTCGACTTAAAAAAGGCCCTTGCCGCCATCGCAGCCCGCGGGGTCACAACATTGCTGGTCGAAGGCGGCAGCGATGTCCACACCTCATTCCTGGAGGCCGGCCTTGTCGATGAGGTTCGGTTGTTTCTCGCGCCGTCCCTGTTGGGTGGAAAAACAGCCCGGTCCTTTTTCGAAGGCAAGGGATTCGACTCTCTTAAAAGTGCGCCGCGGCTCACGGAAACCTCCATTCGCCGCATCGGGCCTGACTTCCTTCTGACCGGGAGAATCGCCTGATGTTTACAGGCATTGTCCAGCAATTAGGAACGGTGATAAGCAACAAGGGGCACGTGCTCACCGTCCGTGCAAAATTCGGAAAACTACCCAAGGGCGCCAGCATTGCGATCAACGGAACCTGTTTAACCTTGGTCGCCCGAAAAACATCGACATTCACATTTGACGTCGGTCCTCAAACCCATCGCCTGACCAACCTCGGCTCCCTGAAGAAAGGAGACCGCGTCAACCTAGAAACCCCGCTCAAGGCTTCGGATTTCGTCGGCGGCCATTGGGTCAGCGGCCACATCGACGCCTGCGATAAAATCCTCAACCGCGGGTCCCTTAAAAACGGTTTTGTCCGCATGCGTTTCAGACTCCCCTCTACAATCAAGCCCCTTGTTGCGCCAAAGGGATCGGTTGCCATTGACGGCACAAGCCTCACCGTGACGAAGACGGGCCGCGGCTGGTTTGAGGTCATGCTGATCCCGGAGACGTTGGAGAACACAACACTGGGATACCTTGAACCGGGAGACCGCGTAAATCTAGAAGCGGATTTGATGGCGCGCTACGTCGCGAACATTTTAGAATCAAGAAAACGATGAAAGTTAGAAAACAAAAAACGAAAACGAAACTGGATTCCATTTCATCTGCGATCACTGACATTAAACGCGGCAAGATGGTTGTTGTCATCGATGACCCCCGCCGTGAAAATGAAGGCGACCTCGTCATGGCGGCGCAGAAAGCGACGCCGAAGGCCGTCAACTTCATGATCCGCGAAGGGCGCGGCCTTGTTTGCGTCCCGATCGATGGACAAACACTGGATAGACTTCAAATCGAACCCATGGTCCAAACAGTCCCAAGCGGGCCCGGCCGGGGCACGGCCCTCACCATTAGTGTTGACGCGAGCACGGGGACGACAACCGGCATCTCGGCAGCGGACCGTGCGCACACAATTCTAAAACTCATCGACCCAAAATCCGGACCCAATGATTTTATCCGCCCCGGCCACATCTTCCCTCTACGAGGCAAGGAAGGAGGCGTCCTCGTACGCGCCGGCCATACGGAAGCGGCGATGGATCTCGCCCGCCTCGCAGGGCTCAATCCGGCCGGCGTGATTTGCGAAATCATGAATGACGACGGCTCTATGGCCAGAACGCGGCAACTGTCAAAATTCGCAAAGAAGCATAAACTAAAAATTATAACGATCGAAGATCTCATTGAATTTCGCCGCAAGAATGAGCGCCTCGTTGGTCGCGTCGCCTCCGGCCGCATTCCCACTCCTTATGGAGAGTTCCAACTCCATGTTTACGAGGAGACACTGACGGGCAAGCAGCATCTCGCGATGTCAATGGGACGCCTGACGGGCTCTAAGAACACGCTCGTACGCGTGCACTCTTCATGCATCACAGGAGACACTCTTTTGTCCCTGCGCTGCGACTGCGGCTCTCAACTCGAAGCGGCCATGAGGGCGATCGCCAAGGCGAAACGGGGCGTGCTGCTTTATTTAGCTCAAGAAGGACGCGGGATCGGACTGGTCAAGAAAATTCAGGCCTATGCGCTCCAAGACAAAGGACTCGATACGGTCGAAGCCAATGAAGCACTCGGCTTTAAGGCCGATCTGCGGGAATACGGCATCGGTGCTCAAATCCTCTCGGACCTCGGCCTCACGACCATAAAAATCCTAACGAACAACCCGCGGAAAATCATTGGCATCGACGCCTTCGGACTGAAGGTTGCCGGCAGCGTCCCCATTAGAATTAAGCCGAACCCTCACAATGAGCAGTACCTGAAAACGAAACGCATCAAACTCGGTCACCTTTTGCATGGCCCGGCGGGCAACCACTTGAGCCTGGAGCGCGGGAGAAATCGCCGACAATGAGGAAACCCCGGTTCGGGATCGTCGTTTCTCGCTTCAACGAAGCGATCACCAGAAAACTTCTAAATAATTGCCTCAGTACGCTTAAGAAAGAAGGGGTCGATGGAAAATCTATTCACGTGGTGCATGTTCCCGGCGGCTTTGAAATCCCCTGGGCCGTCAATGAAGTTGCGCGTTCCGGGCGTGTGGACGCCGTGATCGCTCTTGGCTGCGTCCTCAAGGGCCAGACCCGGCAAAATGACTATATTTCGGAAGCGACCTACGCGCATTTGCAGCGCATCTCTATTGAGACGCGTGTTCCATGCGTGACAGGCATCCTCACCCCCAACAACTACAAACAAGCCTTGGCGCGTACCAAGGGAGAAATGGACCGCGGCGCGGAAGCGGCACTAGCGGCTCTCGTGGTGGCGGAGATTAAGGTGGGCGGCATTGTGAGGAAAGGCTAATGGGCCGCCGCCGACAAGGGCGGGAGTTCGCGCTGCAATCCCTTTACCTCACCGATGTGAGCGGCATGAGTGGTTCGGAAGCGGCCAAAACCGTCGGCTCAGGTTCCAAGCTGGATGCCTCTGTGCGGGAATTTGCGGACTCCCTCATCAAAGGGACTGAAACCCACCGCCACTCCCTTGACAGTCATATTCGCGGGGTCGCTAAAAACTGGGAACTCGGGCGCATGGCCTCAGTCGATAGAACGCTGCTTCGCCTTTCCTCCTTCGAACTGATCCACTGCGTCGACACACCCGTAAGCGTGGTGATCGACGAAGCCCTCGAAATAGCGAAGGTCTATTCGTCGCACGACTCGAGTAAGTTCATCAACGGAATCCTCGACAAGATCAAACTCGAACGAAAAAAACCGGCGAAGAATAAAGGCGGCGGCAAGCGTGGCTGAACGCGGACCCTCCGTCCAGGAAACCTACGCCCCGAATAACACCTGCTTTGGCTGCGGCCCGGCAAACGATAAAGGACTGCGCATCCGAAGTTTCCCGACAGAAGGAGAGGGCGACGAACTCGAGTGCACGTGGACAGCCCAATCGCACCACGAGGCCTTCCCCGGCATGCTCAATGGAGGCATCGCCGGAGCCTTGCTCGATTGCCACTCCAACTGGACAGCAGCCCGCCACCTCATGCTGAAGACCGGAGCGGACCAACCGCCATGCACCGTCACCGCTGATTTTTCGGTTCGGTTGCTCCGGCCTACGCCGGTGAACGGGCCCATCCGCATCGTAGCGCGCGTCAAGGAATCAAAAGACGATCGTGCGTTAATCGAGGCGGAGATTTTTGCAGGCGGCAAACGCACCGCAACCTGCAAGGGCAATTTCGTCGCTGTAAAAGAAGGCCACCCCGCATACCACCGATGGTAAGGAGATTCCCTTGACCCTACTCGATTGGATCGTGCTCGCTGCTTACGCGGCAACGGTCGTCTCACTAGGAGTTTGGGCCGGCCGCCAAGAAAA
>NVTF01000141.1 GCA_002401485.1 Elusimicrobiota bacterium
AGCGCCCGAGCTACCGTATTGGGATTGACGCGAAGTCTTTCCGCGAGACTTCGAACCGACGGCGCGGGATCCCCGGGCTTAAGCAGCCCTTTCGAAATGAGACCCTTAAACCCAGCCTTGATCTGATCGTAGATCGGAACCGGTGAGCGCGCGTCGATTGTCAGCATTCAGTCAGTCCTTAATACCGGTGCCAGAGATTTCCTTTCGAATCGGCATGCGTGCAGTCTACAACCAGCCATCCCCATAGAGGGCTCTTGGAATCGGCCACATAGGCCCATCCGCCGGTGTCTTTAAGCTTGCCGATTAGTTCCTCTTCGGTCTGAACGCCCATGATAATCGTGACTGCACTGGTCGGGTTTTCGCCCGCCACAGCCGTATCGGCATTGGGGATACTGCGAAGATATCTCCCCTCGAGGGTCAATTCCGAAAGATTCGTGGGATAACGGCCCTGATGATCTCCATAATAAATAGAGAGCGCCGAGCGGATCGCACCGAGATTACCCTTCGTTCGCCCTTCACGGGATTGTTTTGCGAATTTCGTTGCTTTTTGCATCATTACTGAGAGATCCGGCATTTCCTCGGCCGAAACCGGCCCCACTACAAATGCGGCGAGTGCCGTAATCATTACTGCTTTCTTTAATTCCTTCATCCAACTGCCTCCTTTGAGTGTATGCAACTGCATGCCATCTACTGTACTACCGTTCTAGTACAGTAGTATAGCAGAACCTCTCCCACTGTCAAGCCCCGGAGTGCTAAAATGAAGCCTCATGTGCGGCCGCTACACCCAAACCTCCGACGTAAAGACCCTTCAAAAAAGATTTTCCTTGAAGGCCGCTCCAGCCTCGCTGGAGCCCCGGATCAACCTCACCCCGGGCCAGATGGCTCCCATCATTGCCCTTAAAAACGGCAACCGAATGGGACTCTTTAAGTGGGGTCTGAGCCCTAAATGGGCCAAGGATTCCTCGGCCGGCTTTAAGATGATTAACGCTCGCGCGGAAACAGTCGCCGAGAAACCGGCCTACAAAAAGCCGTTCCAATCACAGCGCTGCCTGGTACCTGCAGACGGTTTTTATGAATGGAAAAAGGACCCCGTCCGGGGCAAGGTGCCCTTCCGTTTTACATTGAGAGAAGAACGCCCCTTCGCATTCGCCGGATTGTGGGACAATTCAACCTTCACGATTATTACGACGAAACCGAACGATCTCGTGAAAACGATCCACGACCGCATGCCTGTGATTTTACCGGAAGAATTTGAAGAGGCATGGCTCAATCCGAAAACGAGCCCGGATCGTCTTCATGCGATGCTCGCACCGTTTGATGCCGCGGCCATGCGTCACTGCGAGGTCACCCCCCTCAAAAAACCCGCCGTCGATCAGATGGATTTATTTTGACCGACTGGTGGAAGAAGGCTTTTATCGACGGCGCATTTCCTGTCGCAGAGTCGGTCGACTCACCGGCCTTCAAGAAGATGACGCGCATCGAGCTCCCCTTCATAACTAAATCCTTGGAACTTAAACGCGGAGCCGCCCTACTCGACGTATGCTGCGGCACCGGCCGCCACAGCATTCCACTCGCGCGCAAAGGAATGGCCGTCACCGGCATCGATGTGTCCAAACGTTTCCTGAAAAGAGCGCGCTGTGCAGGCTCCAAGGCGCGTTTTCTCGAGCGGGATATGCGCGCTTTGGGATTTAAAAGTGAATTCGATGCGGCGATCAATATGTGGTCCAGTTTCGGATACTTTGAACGGGCGTCCGATGATCTCAAAACTCTGCGCTCCATCCGGCAGGCGCTCAAACCGGGCGGTCGATTATTGATGCAAACGATTAACGGCGCTCGTGTACGGGGGATACTCCAATGGATGCGTGATCGCCAGGTCCCGACCGATCACTGGAGCGAATTCGCCCCGCATTGTTTCGTACTCGAACGGCCCCGCCTGATACGTAAAGACTCGGTGGTCGAAACCGAGTGGACAATTCTGCGAGGCAAACGGCGCGACCAACTCACCTCACGCATCCGACTCTACGACGGGGATTCCCTTTCGCGGCTCCTCATACGGGCGGGATTTTCCATCCGCTCTTTCTCCGGGGACTGTGACGGCAGTGCGTATGACCCGTCCGATTCTCTAAGAATTGTGATCATCGCCCAAAAATAAAACGGGCCCCCGTTTCCGGGAGCCCGCTCTAAAAATCCCTCTATTAAGGGATCAGAACGCAAACGCCATCGGCACCAACGCTTCTTGGTACACGGAGTCCGGGGAATCACCGGTCTTCAAGTATTTCCGCTTAGACACCTTTCCGATGCGCTCAAAGCCGTACTCGACGTAATACTTCTTACCCGAACGCAGCTTGTCAGCGAACTCGGAGAAGTCAATCGTGTAGGACTCAGCCGTCCCCAACGTGATCTCCTTGGAACCGAGCGTGCTGTCCGGCCAGTTTTTGATGTTGCGCCGCAGCTTGGCCTTGATGCGAATCTGCTCGCCCCCATAAAAGGAAGCCCACTTGTCGAAGAACGAAGCCGTAACGCCGGTGCCGGGAAAATTCACCCGGGCGGTAAGTCCGTTCCTGTCATGTCGACCGGGGATGCGCCTTTTGGCGATCATCGTGAAGTCGCCGCCGGAGCGGTCAGCCCGATAGTCGTGCGACACACGCACAGCATACGAACTGAGCCATCGGCCCTCGAGGCAAACCTCGAAAATCTCATCTTCCCAAGGAAACAACTGATCTCGGCCCTCAAGAGTCACCTGCACACGTTCGCGGTTTGTCCAACCCGGAACCTCGTGGCAGACGCGCCCACCGCCATGACGGGGATCGCCGCCGTAGTGACATTCCTCGCGGTATTCGGTGCTGCGCAGCCAGACCGCCTCGGAGACGTTCGGGCCGTCAGGCTTGAATCTGAAATTAACACAATCCCGCTCTGCGCGGTACAGCGCTTCAATCGATTTAACTTCTGCTTTGTCTTCACCCGCGTCTTCTTTTGCCTGCTCAATGACGCCTGTGATGTCGGATGCGGCGGTGTTAAAGTCTACCGCTCCGGCGGGAGCCGCGATGAACGCGAAAAGCGTCGCGACGCTCAACCACTTATTTACCATTCGTTTGACCTCCTCGTGCAGGTCATAAGACCTACAGTCAACCATAGGCCTATTGTACACAACACTGGGCCTTTTAGTCCCAGAAAATTTAGCCTGTTTCCCGGGAGGTTTGTCTGCTACCCTATAGCCGATGGACGGAAAAATAATTCGAGCGTTTCTCCAAAACACAAAACTGGTCCGGAAGCCCAAAAAGCTGCTGTCCACCTTTGGGGCCACCCGAATCGAATACCACCTCGTGTCCCCAATCGACCAAATGAAGGATCGCACGCGATTGCGCGAGGGCATCGTCATCTCGGAAAGGCCCCAGATTCTCACTCCCGACTCGCTGCAGGAACGTTTCTCCGGCTTCGGGGAAGACTCTGAAGCCTTTTCCGAATGGATCCAAAATCAGTACCGCGACGTATTGCGGGCGCTCGAATATAATTTCAAGAATCAGAATCCAAATGCCTCGGTTATCTCGGAAAATGCCCATGAGACCGCGCTGAAAATCCGCGATGACGTCAATAAACGGGATATCAACCAGGCAGCGGTTATCGAATGCCCCGACGGGGGATGGTCCCTCGCCCTCATGCAATTTACTTTGCAAGAAGCCGCACGGGCCTTCCCCACCAACGTCCGTGATTTTGAACAGCATGATCTCTTCGACCCCGGCGGAAATGAGAACCGCAGACAACATCATGAAGTGGAAAGCCTCTTCCAGAAAGCCACAGAAACGCGCGACGCACGTCATGTCCTTGGGATGAAGCTGCGGGAATACGGTCTCTTCGACGAATACGAAGACCGCTTTCTTGCCTTGTTCCGGTAACCCCGCCGGTTATGGAACTAAAATCCAAATACAACTCGCTCGTTTTTGGCTGGATGCCTCTGCTGCTGCTCATCGCGGCCGCCGGCGGAACCGCCTACGTAAAAATTTTCAATCCCAAAGGCCCAACCGTTGTAAAAAAACGCGTCCTGTCGGAGTTCGCCAAACAGGTTCTCCTCACATTCGACGAACTCCAGATCCAACCGGATGCGGCCGCTTTCATCAAAGAGGTGGACGCCGACAACGGCCTCTCTCAAGCCCTCGCCAACGGACTCGACATTGGCAGCAAACGGCGCTTTCAAAAACTCGTCGATAAATACAAAGATAACGAGGCGTTCCGCGCTGCCGTTGTCGCCGCAGGAGGGGACCCCGCCGCGTGCGGATCCCCCTCTCCCGACGAAAAAATCCCCGCTGAAGACTGCGAAAAAAAATCCCTAAACCTGCTTGACCCATAAGACCCAACTTAGTATAGGTCTATTGGTCCTCACCGATTCCATCGGTGCATGACCCGGGGTTGGTGGCCCCGATCTACAGTTGGAGGTGGTTGTATGCTCATGAGCAGGTTTTCGTCATTCGCGGTCGCCGCACTACTCGGTGCTGCACTTTCTGTTGGGGCCCAGGCCGGGGAACGGCTTCCGGATTTTGATCAAGGCATAAACATCGGGCGCTTCGTCAAAAACGCGCGCAAGACCGCTGCATCAAACAGCGCAAAAATTGAAGGAGAGTCTCGGGCGGTGCAGGCAATGTCTGAAGACCAGATCGTCCGTAAAATCGTTGTTTTCCGCAAGGGAACCAACACTGGACGGCGCATGAACGTGATCCGTCAAACCGGGGGCATCCCGCAAAAAGATCTACGACTGATTAACGCGATTTCAGTCGTCATGCCGAAATCAAGGCTAAAGGCATTCAAACGGACCCTTGCCTCGTTTGGCGAAGTTCTCCGGGTTGAGGACGACTATGTCCAAAACTGGCTTAACGGGGCGGCCGTTGTCATGCCGTCCAACGCAACCCGAATGCCGGTTCTTCCCGCGGCGATCCTCCCAAGAGGCGACGTTCCAGCAACCGCGGAGCAGACAACGCCTTGGGGCATTGATCGCGTCAACGCGAAAAAAGCCTGGGAAACAACCCGCGGCGCCGGCGTCAAGGTTGCCGTCGTGGATACGGGCATCGACTTCACCCACACCGACCTCAAGGTGGCCGGCGGCTTCAACACGATCGACCCGGATGTCAGCTTCAAGGATGACAACGGACACGGCACCCATGTGGCCGGCACCATCGCCGGCATCGACAATGGCGACGGCGTCGTTGGTGTCTCACCGGACGTCACGCTCTACGGGGTCAAGGTACTCAGCGCCAGCGGCAGCGGAACCTTCGCCGATGTCATCGAGGGTATTCAGTGGACCGTTGAAAACGGCATGCATATCGCAAACTTCAGCCTGGGTGCTTCGCGCGGGACGCAGGCCCTTGAGGACGCGGTGAACGCCGCGGCCGAAGCCGGCGTCGCCATCATCGCGGCTGCGGGCAACTCGGGTCGTTCGGTTGGATTTCCGGCCGCCTACCCGGGAGCCTTGGCGGTTGCAGCCTCAAACTCCGGTGATGGTGTCGCGGGATTCTCAAGCCGCGGACCGGAAGTCGACGTGATCGCCCCAGGCGTAGGCATCAACTCGACCTGGATGGGCGGCGGTTACCGCAGCATCTCGGGCACCTCGATGGCCACACCGCACGTGGTCGGACTCGCGGCGCTTGCAGTTGCCGCTCGCGGAATCAACGGCATCGACGCCATCCGCAAGGCTCTTAAAGATGCGGCGTCACCGATCGGGGACTTCCCCGCGGAACAACAAGGCGCGGGTATGCAGGACGCCGGACGCCTCGTCTCGCAATAAGATTCAAACGAAAACCCCCTGCCCCAAAAGACGTGGGCGGGGGGGTTTTTCGTTGGCGCCGAAATTTAAGCGGGACTTGAGGGGGTCGGCTCCGAATCCGCAACGCGATGCCCATTGCCGCCTTTGAGCAGTTTCCTAACAATCTCCGTAAACTTGTCGATGTCATAGGGCTTGGTAAGATATTCGGTAGCGCCAGCAGCCTTCGCGCCATCAAGGTCTTGGGTATACGACTTGGAAGTAACAACCAATATTGGAATACCGCTGAACTGTTTATCCTCGCGTAAACGCTCAATTACCTCATATCCATGCATGCGCGGCAGCATGAGATCAACAATCACGAGGTCGGGTATATTCACTTGCGCTTTATTGAAGCCATCTTTCCCGTCCGCGGAATATTCGACCGCGAGCCCCTCTTTACGAAGGATGGTCAGCATCAAATCAGCCGCCCCCTCGTCATCTTCGATGACAAGAACTTTTGAACTCATGCACCTAAGATAACGGCTCTCTCCACCCTTTGCAAGCCCTGCGCGAAAAAAGTTGATATCATCTAGATCATGGCACAGCAACGACGCATGATCGCAGGATTTGCAATCCTTCTCGTCACCGCCTGCATCGGAGCGGCGGGAAGATACGCGACTCCCCCGTTCCAGCCGGACGTCCCCGCCTACCGCTCCAAAGGACCTGCGGATGCGCCGATCGTTATCACCGAATTCTCCGATTTCCAATGCCCGGCCTGCCAACAGGTGGTCGGCCCCCTTGAGAAAATCCAAAAACTCTACCCGGGAAAAATTCGCATCACCTATCGCCATATGCCGTGGGGGTTTCACCGGTGGGCAATGAACGCTGCCGTTGCTGCCGAGTGCGCCGGGAAGCAGGGGAAATTTTGGGAATTCCACGATATCCTCTACGCGAAGCAAGCTGTTTGGTCACGCGCAGAAGAAAACGCGGAAAACGCCGCAGACCTTATGAAGTACGCGGAAAAAGTGGGACTTGACTTAGAGGTGCTCAAAACCTGCCTCAACGATCCGGAGTCGCCAAAGGCCGTTGCCGATGAGTTGAAAGAGAACCGCGACGCCTGGGTAAAGTCCACACCAACACTTGTCATCAACGGAAAACGCTTCATCGGAGCGCAACAGCTTCGCACGGTCGGACTCAACCACATCGAAAATGAATTAGCCAAGGTCGGAGCGCTGTGAGCAGGAAAAACAAAAATAAGAAAGGAAACAGCCAGTTTCCGTCTTCACCGGCTGCCGTAGCAGCACCTGTTGTCGGGAAATCGAAAGAATTTGACCCCCGATGGAAAATAGCCGGGGCCGCCGCGCGCGTGATTGTCGGCCTCGTCTTTCTGGTCTCGGGAATTCAAAAATCCTTTGCGGCGCCCGAGGCGTTCGCGGCCATTATCGAGCAATACAGACTCCTCCCGCCCCAGTACATCCTCAAGTTTGCGACGGTGATGCCGTGGCTGGAAGTCGCCGTCGGCCTTGCGATGGTTCTAGGCTACTCCAGCCGTATTGCGGCACAGGTCTCGAGCGGTTTCTTCTTCATGTTCCTCTTCGCCTTGGGATCGACCTTGTATCGCGGCATTACACTGGAAAACTGCGGCTGTTTCGGCGGCGGCATTCATTTAACCCAAGGCCAAGCCATGGGTCTGGACATCTTCTTACTTTGCCTGTCATACTGTGCCTATCGCTTCGGTTCCGCCTACGCACCGCTTGACGCCTGGATCGAACGCGAAGCTTAAGGAGCGCTTCATGGGTGACAAAAAGCTGATTCTGGCGGTGGATGACGACGCTTCCGTCTGCGATCTTTACGAAGGCGGCCTCCCCACACTCGGCTACGATGTGATTTGCGCGTCTTCAGGCGCGCGCGCGATGGAAGTGCTCGCCGGAAACTTGCCGGATGTGATCCTCATGGACATTATGATGGCCGATCAAGACGGCATCAGCCTCACCCGCGACATCCACTCGGATCCAAAATTCGCGGATATCCCGATTCTCATTATCAGCGGCCTCTCCGACGCCGCGACACTCAACGACGCGCTCCTCTTCGGCGCGGTGGACTACCTCGTAAAACCCATCGACTTCGAAGTCTTGAAAACAAAACTCGAGCGGGTTCTCTCCATTAAAAAGTAGGGCTGGTTTTTGGGGTCGGGTCAGGTGCATTTCGCTTTTAACGAAGCTTTGACCCCCTCCATTCCGACGAATCGAATTTTCGAATAAATCTATATTTTATAAGGCTTATCCACCCGTATCGATACGGTGCCACATTCAACCATTAAGTGCAACACCCTTCAAGGCTTCCTTCGGTGTTCTAAAACCTAAACATTTCCTAGGCAAACTGTTCAGCCACGCCTGCGTCT
>NVTF01000142.1 GCA_002401485.1 Elusimicrobiota bacterium
AACCTAATTTACAAAATTAGACAATTCGCTCAGACGCTTAACTTGATGGCGATGCCCCGCGGGGGGCCTTTGGGCCCTCTCCTTAAAACGGCAAATTGATTGAACGGCAACTCTCAGATCCAAAGGCGGATGGATTTATTTCGAAGCCCCAGTTAACGCCAATTAGGGTCTGGGGCACTCGAAATGAAATCCGTCCGTGTTTGGATCGACATGAGTCCTTGCCGATATTGAGCATGCCAGTGCAATCACAAAATGCAGTGGACCTGGCCCCACTTACCAGTTAAATTACTTGTATGGACCCACGCTTGTGGACAGTCACCGATCGCGCGCTGGAAGCCGCGCGCTGGAAGAGTTTGCTGAAGGGCGTCGGCGTTCGCTGCTCGCAGCGGCTTGATTCCATTTCCGCGTTGTCTCAGGCGGGCGGGGAAAAGGCGGAGGGTCTGGCTCTTTTAGACGCCGACTTGCTGACCGGCCGTGCGGCGGAGCGGGTGGGGCTCTTGCGCCAGCATTGTCCGGGAGTGCAGCTCGTCATTGTTTGTTCGAACGGGGCTTTGCAGGGTCCCGACCTTGCCGACGCACTGGCGTCCGGGGCGCTCGATTATCTGTGCACGGCGAGTTCTGATGAAACCCTGATCGATAAACTTAAGTTTCATATCGAACGGCTTTTTCCTCGCATCCTGGAAAGTGTGTCAACGCGGTTTAAAGATTTGCGTGTGGACTGGCGATGCCGGATTGTTGAGGTTCAGGGGGAGGCCGGGTGGAGGGAAATCGCAGCGTTGACTCCCAAGGAATTTGATTTATTACGCGTACTCTTCGAGCTTAAGGGTCGGAAGGTTTCCCGCGAAGAATTGCTTGAGCGGGTTTGGAAGGCGCGGGCGGGAAGTGTAAACCCTGAGGCGGTCGATAAGCAGGTGGGTTCCCTGCGTCGCAAACTCGGCCGTGCCGGAGATCGGATCAAGACTGTTCGTGGATTCGGCTACGCGCTGAAGGCTTAAGCGATTTTTAAGACGATTTTTCCGCAAACGTGCCCGGTCTGACTTTCCTTGTGCGCCTGGGCGGCATCCTCAAGGCGCATCTCGAGCACCTCGAGCGGACCGACCTGACCGTTTTCAATCAATGCGGTAAGCGCGCGCAGCTGCAAGCCGCTAGGCTCGACGGAGACGAGGGAAGCGGTGATGCCGCGGGCCGCAGCTTCTTTTGGGTCGGGAGCGCCCACGATGGAAACGATGCGCCCGTCGTCCTTGGTTGCCGCTAAGCTTTTTTCTTCAATTCCTTCCACGTTTAGAAAAACGATGTCGGCTCCGCCCGCTTCCGCCAAGAGAACGGATAAAAAATCTTCATTGTTGTAATCGATCGCGCGATCCGCGCCGAGTTTGCGGACAACCGCGTGATTTTTCGCCGAGGCCGTTGTGAAGACTTTTGCACCGGCGGCCTTGGCGAGTTGGATTGCGATGCCGCCGAATCCGCCGGCGCCCGCATGCACTAAAACGTTTTGACCGACCTTGATGGGTGCTGTTTCCATGACGGCCTGCCAGGCCGTCAGTGCCGAGAGGGGGAGCGACGCCGCTTCAGCCAGCGTAAGATTTTGGGGCATGGGGGCCGCTTGTGTGACCGGACAGGTTACGAGTTCGGCGTAGGTGCCCCATTGAATTTTTTTCTTCTTGATATAGGCATAAACACGGTCGCCTTCTTTAAATTCAGTAACGCCGGGGCCAACCATTGAGACGATGCCGGCGCAGTCGAAACCGGGGACGATGGGAAGTTCAAAGGGAAGCCAGCCTTTCGCGAGGCCTTCGCGCACCTTCCAGTCGATGGGGTTGACGCCTGCGTAGGCGATGCGGATTTGGATCTCTCCGCTTGAGGGGAGCGGTTCGGGAAGCTCGGTGATAAGGAGTTTCTCGGGTCCGCCGAATTGTTCGAAGATAATGCCGTGCATAGGATTATTCTAGAAAAGAGTCGGGGTAGTTTTTGTCGTAACCCTGCGGCCGATCCACGCGCACGCCCATGCCTTGCAGCGCTCGATAGGCGGCTTGGCGCACGGGGTAAACAATACGATCGCTAGCTGAGCGCGCTTGCGTCGTGAGAACACTCGCCCCGGGGTCGTTGAGGAGACTGCGCAACAGCCGTTCGGAATGGGCGGTGTGGTAATTCGCGAGCCGCCATGCGGCCTGGGCACGTACGGAAATTTCCACGTCCTGGGTCTGATCGAGAAAGGTTTTCTCGAGGGCCGGATCGGCGGGCACGATGAGGTATACCGCGCTGCCGCCGAAGAGGCGGTCGTGTGCGGCGGAATTAAACGGCGCTTCTAATTTAATGTAGCCAGATCCGGGCTTTCCGTTGACATAGGATTTCGTATCGATCTTCGGCCATCCGTGAACGTCATGGTAGGCGAGACGGCTCTTGAGCGCGCGCAGTATTTTGCGGCGTCCACGAATTTCCGTGAAGTTGGCCGCGAATGCGCGCTCCCAGGAGGCCGTCTCCCCCGGGTTCTCCAGGTCAATCACATAATCGACTCTTCCTTGATGGTTGAAGAAGACGAGGTAGCGATGCCCGTTGTTTGGGTGTTGCGACTTCACGGGAACGTGGCGTGAAAATCGAACGCGTTTGGGGGGTTCGCCTTTAAAGCGGCCTTTGCGTTTTAAAAGGAAATGGCGCGTGATCCAATGAGCGCCGGGTTTTGCACGGTCTACGGCTTCAATGAGTTTGTATTCCCCGATTTCCAGACGCGTAATGGCGAGCCAGTCGATGTTTTCACCGATGGCGATTTCGGCCCGGGCAGCGGCGGGCAGGAGCATCAGAAGAGTGAGAAGAAATCGTTTCACTGCTGGCGGCGGTCGATTTCGTAATGCGATTTATCAACACGTTTAGCGTGTTTCTTGAGTTCCGCGCCGATACCGGAAACCTCGGCGAAATTTTTGAGGGGTTTGAGGAGGTTGTGGCAAACCCCGACCGCGATTCCCAGTAAAGGGAATTCAACATCGTTGCCTTGGCGGTCTTTCGATTTTAATTTTCCGTTTTTGCGATCATCCTCATTGTAAAAAGAGGGGGCAAGTTCATCGAAGCGATCACATACGTCCTTGGCGATCGCCTCCATGTGATCCGGAGTCGACACGATGATGAAATCATCGCCGCCGATATGACCGACGAAATCTTGGGCTTGGTTTACTTTTTGTACGGCTTCGATGAGTAATTGAGATGTTTTTTTGAGAACTTTATCACCATCCGCGAACCCATAGGCGTCATTGTAGGCCTTAAAATTATTTAAGTCGAAATAGAGTACGGCGAGGGGTTTTTTCTCCGCGATGATTCCTGCAATTTTGCTTTGAATGGTTACGTTTCCCGGAAGGCGGGTGAGGGGATTGGCGTCCAGTCCTTGTCTATTGCGGCGCATGATCATTCGAATGCGGGCGAGCAATTCGACAATTTCGATAGGTTTTACAAGGAAATCATCGGCGCCATTATCGAGCCCCTGAATCCGGTTGTCTTGCTGGCCGGCGGCGGAAAGCAGGATGACGGGCAAATTCAGATAGCGGATATCGGATTTCAGCTCCCGGCAAACCTCGAATCCGTCCTTCACGGGCATAAAAAGATCAAGAATGACGCAATCAGGCGCGTCTTCATGAACGAGGTCCAGGGCTTCCTGGCCATTTTCGGCGGTTCGGACCTCGTAGCCGTCTATTTCGAGAGCATCCTTCATTAAGGAAAGGAGGTCGGGTTGGTCATCGGCGACAACGAGGCGCCCAGCTTCTTTGGGTGAGAGGTCCATCGTTCTACTGTATCTCCTAATTAAGGAGGCGTCCAGGGCCGGGGCCTTTTATTGATTTACATCAATGATTTTAATCAACGGGACCCCTTTGGCGTTTTTAATAAACTCTCTTTGTCGTCAGCGTTGTTCTTTGCATGCAAGCGGATTCCCCCGAATCAGGTAAAAGTCCCAAAAAGAACTCGTTGTATGCTGCCTTTACCGGCGGACTCGAGCTCGCGGTTTCATTGTGTTTAGGCGTCTATGGTGGACAAGCCTTGGATGCAAAGTT
Organism: Elusimicrobiota bacterium; assembly: GCA_002401485.1. Classification (GTDB taxonomy): domain Bacteria; phylum Elusimicrobiota; class Elusimicrobia; order UBA1565; family UBA1565; genus UBA1565. The sequence continues at coordinate 4,035 of NVTF01000142.1, forward strand.
CACAACTAAACCACTATTTTTACTTCTTGGGGTCGCCGCGGGGTTTTCAGTTGGGCTTTACCTTCTCATCCGAAGCGCAAAAATGCCTCCGCCAAATCGCCCTAAGCGCGATTGAAGGAGCGGTTGTGGCGGCGATTATCGTCGCAGGGCTTCACTGGCTTGTCGAGCCGGACTCGTTTGTTCCTGCGGTTGTGGGAATCCTGACTGCGTATGCCGCGTCAACGCTTTCGGTCGCGATTTTGCTGGCAGCACGATCGCGCAAGGTTAAGTTCGACAGTTTTATGAAGGCTTACGGAGCAGGTGTCGCAATACGGGCAGGAGGATTGCTGGCACTGGTTGTTGCCGGTTGGGGGACGCCGACCCCCGTTCAGAGTGCGTTGTTGGCCTCCTACACGTTAGGAGTCTTGGTTTTGCTGCTGGTGGAATACCGGCAAGTTGCTCACACAGGATAAATTTTATGGACATGGATCACGTTCTTCCTCACCATCTCATGGACATCCCGATCGCCAAGTTGTTTGCGATCGGCGGGGTTGATTTCGTTTTCACGAAACACCTGCTGACGATCTGGATCGTGTGTGCTGGACTTGTCGCCTTCCTGTCGTGGGTGGTGCGCGGCACCTCGAATGCCGCAAAGATAGCCCGCCATGCTGTTGAAGTGATCGCCCTGTATTTGCGCGATGAGATCATTGAGCCTCTTCTTGGGCACGACACGAAAAAATATTTGCACTACTTCCTGACGCTTTTTTTCTTCATCCTTACCTGCAATTACGTTGGGCTCGTCCCGTGGAGTGATTTCCTGCACGTGGCGCATGTTCCGTTTACCAGCGTCGGTGGAACGGTGACCGCGAATGTTTCGGTGACATTGGGCCTCGCGCTTTGCACTCTTGGCTTTATTGTGTTTAGCAGTATCCGCGCTTTGGGGATTAAGGGCTTTGTCAGCCACTTTATGCCGGTCCCGCACGACCTTCCGTTGCTTGTGAAAATTCCTCTCTACCCGCTGATGTTTCTCATTGAGGTCATCGGCCTTGTTGTTAAAATTTTCGCGCTCACCGTTCGTCTGTTCGCGAATATGATCGCGGGCCATATCGTTATTCTTGGATTTTTCTCCCTGATCTTCATTATTGGCGCGGTGAGTGAAGTGCAAGGGCTATTCGTGGCAGCACCGTTTTCCTTGTTTATGGTTACGTTCGTGAACTGCATCGAGCTATTGGTCGGGCTTTTGCAGGCGTTCATATTCACGTTGTTGACCGCGGTGTTTGTCGGGAGCATGCTGCACGCGCATTAGATTTATGAGCCGCCCCTAGAGGGGGTGAGGTCGTACCCGGCCCCGTATGAGACCGGAACTGAAACAGAGAGGACTTAACAAATGGGTATTGGATTAGGATATGTTGCAATCGGCCTTGGTGCCGGCCTCGTCATGATTGGTGCCGGTTTTGGCATCGCACGACTCGCGAGCGCAGCTCTTGAAGGCGCGGCTCGCCAACCTGAAGCCGCCGGCTCGCTTCAGACAATGATGATTATTCCCGCGGCCATGATCGAAGGCGCGGCGCTTTTTGCGCTCGTGATCTTCTTCCTCGCCGGAACCGCGCTCAACTCGGGCGTCGCGGCGGGTGGTGCTGCTTCCGGTGCAGCGCCGCAGGCGTCGGCTTCGCACTAAGCCTCATGCTTCTGCCCCCCGCCATTGGCGGGGGGTGGGAGACAATTTAACCTAGCTGTTGGAGAATTTTATGGGCGATATTCTAAACCCTGACGTTGGATTGGCAATTTTCACGATTATCTCGTTTCTCATTCTCGTGGTACTGCTGCGCGTGGTTGCGTGGGGACCGTTGTTGGCGGCGATTGATGCCCGGGAGAGAGGACTGCGTGATGAGCGCGAGCGCGCCGAGAAGGCCCGCGAAGAATCCGAGAAGATTCAGCAGGACCTGGAGAAGCGTCTTACGGGTGCGGCCGAGGAGGCCAAGGATCTTATCGCGCAGGCGACCAAGGATGCCGAAGTCCTTCGCCAGAAATTAAAGGGAGACGCTGAGGGTGAGGCCAAGGACTTGGTTGACAAGGCCCGTGTGCAGCTCAACGATGAAAAGAACAAGCTTGTCGGTGAACTGCGTCAGGAAGTGGTGACCTTGTCGGTGTCCGCCGCGGAAAGGCTGATGAAGAAGAGCATCGACGACGCGGTGCAAAAGACGGTGCTTGACGATTTCTTTTCCCAGCTTGAAAAGGAGAAGGCCGCCTAGTGAACATGAACGATAGCGTCCTCGCGCGCCGCTACGCTTTGGCCTTGTATCAGAGCGCCGCGGAAGCGAAGGAAGAGAAGGCGGTGGCTAAGGAAATCACCACAGCGGCCCACGCCCTTTCGACGACGATGGCGGCATTCAGTCATCCGCGTGTTTCACTGGAAGACAAGAAAGGCAATCTGCGCGATGCGTTGGGCGGGAAATATTCCAAGCGCACACTGCGATTTTTGGAACTGCTGATTGAAAAGAAGCGCTTTTCGCTGCTGCCGCATTTGGCGGCGGATTTCGGCAGAATTTATGACGAAGGCCGGGGCGTCATGCACGCTTCGGTACGCACGGCAAAAGACCTCGATGAGGCTGAGCGCAGGACGCTGGAAGAGCGGCTCAGCGGATTTATCGGAAAGACCGTAATCCTGGACATTCGCGTGGATGAGTCTCTAATGGGCGGCGTTGTTGTCCGTCTGGGTGATTGGACGCTCGATGGAAGTTTAAAGGGAAAATTGAAAAACCTACGCGCCCGATTGGACGCGTAAAGAGGAATAACATGGCGATTCGACCCGAAGAAATTACTGGCGTAATCAAGCAGCAGCTCGAAAATTTCGATGGAAAAACCGAGATCAAGGAAGAGGGATTTGTCCTCCAGGTGGGTGATGGTATTGCCCGCGTGTACGGCCTTGAAAATGCGATGGCCGGCGAGCTCTTAGAGCTCCCCAATGATGTCTATGGCATGGTTCTCAATCTAGAGAAAGAAAACGTCGGTTGCGTGCTGCTCGGCGAATACGGAGCGATTCGAGAAGGGGATCCGGTCAAGCGCACCGGCCGCATCATGGAGGTTCCGGTCGGGGAGGAAATGGTGGGTCGCGTCGTGAACCCGCTCGGTCAGCCGATCGACGGAAAGGGTCCGATCAAGACCAGTAAAAAACGGCGCATGGAAGTGATCGCGCCGGGTGTTGTTGAGCGTCAGCCCGTGACGGTTCCGATGCAGACCGGCCTTAAGTCCGTTGACGGCATGATTCCGATCGGCCGCGGCCAGCGCGAGTTGATCATCGGCGATCGCCAAACCGGCAAGACGGCGATTGTGATCGATACGATCATCAATCAGAAAAATTCCAAGAACCGCCCGATCTGTATTTACGTCGCGATCGGTCAGAAGCGTTCTACAGTGGCCAACATCGTCAAGACGCTTGAAAAATACGGGGCAATGGAATACACCATCGTGGTCTCGGCCTCCGCTTCGGAGCCGGCACCGCTGCTCTTTATTGCTCCCTACACGGGTGTAACGATGGGTGAAGAGTTTATGTGGGCGGGCAAGGATGTGCTTATCGCCTATGATGACCTTTCTAAACACGCTCAGGCCTATCGTCAGCTGTCGCTGCTTCTCCGTCGTCCTCCCGGACGTGAGGCGTACCCGGGCGACGTGTTCTACGTTCACTCCCGATTGCTGGAGCGGGCATGCAAACTTTCCGATAAGAACGGCGGCGGTTCCATCACCGCTTTGCCGATCATTGAGACGCAGGCCGGTGACGTTTCGGCGTACATCCCGACCAACGTTATTTCGATTACCGATGGGCAGATCTATCTTGAATCCGGACTGTTCCATTCCGGGATTCGCCCCGCGGTTAACGTCGGCCTTTCGGTCTCACGCGTAGGGTCTGCAGCTCAAACAAAAGCCACAAAAAAAGTGGCCTCGCAGCTCAAGCTTGATTTGGCGCAGTTTCAGGAATTGGCGGCTTTTGCGCAGTTCGCGCAGGATTTGGATAAAGCTACAAAGGCAAAGATCGATCGCGGATCCCGTTTGATGGAACTGTT
>NVTF01000143.1 GCA_002401485.1 Elusimicrobiota bacterium
GTAACTGTGATTATAAATAGTTCTCACTAGCATTAAAATCTCGTTTTTAACTCCGCGCTTTCTGTGCGATCCATTTCTTCTTTTCTCTGGTTTCCAGAAACAACTTGATAGAAAAATGTTTGCGAGCTACAGTTTGGCTTTGTTTTTAGGAAGTTATCGTTTGATAGGTGTCGTCTGGGCGAAGTCGTTAGATCGGAAATCTTGGTGTGCGCAAAACGACAAGTGAAGGCTACCGTAATTCTAATAAAAATTTTTCGGGGATAAAAACGCCGCGCCCGGATTTTAGAAGGTTCGCCATGGGCGCGAAAAAGTCGTCGGAGCAGCGGAGGGTTTTTCCGCCGACCCGGGCGGAGGTCAGGTCCACACATCCCCCAAAAGGCGATAACGATTTTTGTCCGGCCATTAGGCAGCCTCCTTTCTCAGCGCCCGTCCGCGGGGAACCCCCGGAAATATTCCATTTTCGTAAACGGTTTCTCCGGCGAGAATTGTACGCGTCACCAATCCCGCGAGCGACCGTCCTTCGTAGGGAGTCCTCTTGTGGCGATGGTGAATGATGTCCGCAGCGACCACGGTTTTCTGATCGAGATCAAAAACCGTCAAATCCGCTTGGCAGCCGGGGGCGATGCGTCCCTTCTTGGCAATCCCCATGGTGTCGGCGGGAACCGACGCCATCCAGGCGGTGATGCGCTCCAGTCCGATGCCGCGTGTGTTTGCTTCCGTCCAAATAGAGGGCAAAGAAAATTGAAGTCCGGCAATGCCGCCCCAAGCCTCTGAGAAATCTCCTGACTCGAGGGCCTTGAGTTCCGGGGTGCTGGGCGAGTGGTCGCTCACAATCATGTCGATCACACCGTCGGTGAGACCCTTCCACAACGCTTCGCGATTTTCGGCTTCCCGGATGGGCGGGCAGCATTTATGGAAGGTGGAGCCGTCGGGAATTGATTCCGCCTCGAAGACGAGATAATGGGGACAGGTTTCCACGGTGACGGCCACACCGTCGTTTTTAGCGCGAGCGAGTGGTTCAATCGCATCGGCTGAGGAGAGATGCACGATGTGCAGGCGGCAGTGCAGCTCTTTGGCGAGGCTCAAGGCCAAGGTGATCGCGTCGTTTTCCCAACGTCGCGGACGTGAGTCTAGGAAACTTTGATACGCCCGCGGATTGGGCATTGTCGCCTCATCCTCACCTGCAGCGCAGAGTTCGGCATGCACGAGCAGGGGCAGGTCGCGTTCCGCGAGCACCGACATCGCCGACCGAAGGTCCGCTTCCCGGACATGAGGAAATTCATTGATGCCGGAATGGATCATGAACGCCTTGAAGGCGTGAACCCCTTCTTTTGCCATGGGCGTCAAATCATCGGCATTGCCGGGAATGACGCCGCCGACAAAACCGCAGTCGATGGTGAGTTTTCCCTCGGCAGCCTTGCGTTTTACATCGAGGGCCGCAACGGTTGTTGTCACGGGGCTCGAGTTGAGCGGCATGTCGAGTATGGTCGTGACGCCCCCCGCGGCGGCGGCTTGGGTTGCGGAGGCGAAACCTTCCCATTCCGTGCGTCCCGGTTCGTTGACGTGCACGTGGGTGTCGACGAGACCGGGAAGAATCGTCGCGTCTCCGACGTCAACCACCTTGTAATTTTCGGGAACGGTGTTTTTTGAGGCGACCCCTTCGATGCTCCCATCTTTTATGAGGACGGCACCGGGGCGAATCACGTTGGGGGTCGCGATTTTGTTGGACACAAGGGCAAATGGAGGGTGCGATGCCATAAATATATCCTTTCTTATCCTACCAAATGCTGAACTGGGTCAGTCGGGGATCTGGAGACTGGGTCTGATGCCTTTATAGGATTGGGCCTGTTGCCCTTGGGCGGTGGGCGGCTTAAACCCTACTCTGTGAATACGTGAGAATGATTGCCTTAGTTTTGTCTTTTTGCCTATCCGCAGGTCCTGCGTTTGCGATCGGCAAGGCCTACGCACCGATCGGCAAGGTTTCTGTTTCTCCTCTCAAGGCGACCCCGCGTGTTGTGCTTTCGCTCGGTCTCTCCCAATCTCTCATTTCCGCGCCATCCTTGGCATTGCCCGGTTTGGAAACGGGGCTGCTTCCCGTAGTTGAAACGCAGTTTCGTTTCGCTGGGGCTGCTGCCCAGGCAAAAACCGCTGTTGTTCCTGCCGCGAATGCTGCGGATGCGCCGCGGCGAAAAGAAAAAAAGAAGGGCAAAAAGAAGAAACATCCCCTTGTTAAAAAAGCCGAAGCTCTGGCGGAGTCCCTTTCTCCGGGGGTTCGCATTGAGGCTCTTTCCGAACTGTTGGATGTTGAAAATCTGGAACAACAAGCGCAGGAGCGGCGAATGCGCGAAACGGCGGTTGAGGTGCGCCAACAGCTTGGAACGACAGTTCTAAATCTCAATGTCGAAGCCGAAATGAACGGGCTGGGCGGCGCAAAGATGCTTTCGCTGAGCCAGAATAAAAAAGGCGTGCGTGCGCCCTTTCACGCCTTCAGTCGCGGTGATTTGGTGACCTTGACCGACGGCCGTGGCGCACCGGCGGACGGGACCGTAGCCCGCGTGCACGGCAATCACATCGATATTTCGTTTGAGATCGCTCCGGAAATCCCGGCAACAGGATTGCGCCTGGAAATCGGGGAGTCGGACATTACCCATAAACGCATGAAGCAAGCGCTCGTTGATTTGGCGGAGACTGAAGATGGGGATACCAAACGTCTTCGCGCAACGCTGATGGGGGACCGCCAGGCGAAACTCGGGAAAGTCGAAGCCGTTCACTTTCTAAACGAGAAGCTTGATGAACACCAACGCAGCGCGGTTGTTCGGGCGTTGGCGGCCGAAGATGTGGCATTGATCCATGGGCCGCCCGGTACGGGAAAAACCACAACCCTTGTCGAATTGATCGTTCAGTCCGTGCGGAGAAAGCAGTCCGTGCTTGCGACCGCACCCTCCAACGTGGCGGTTAATAATCTTGTCGAAAAACTTGCTGAGGCCGGGGTGCGGGTGGTTCGCGTCGGCAACCCGGCGCGGGTTGGGGCTGAACTCCTGGAATACACGCTGGATGCGCAAATCGAGGCGTCGGAGGAAGGCAAGCTGCTGGTTGCGGTTCGAGAACAGCTGGCCGAGCTCGAGCCGGGGACGAGCGAGTACCGCCAAAAATTAACGCGCATTCGGGCATGGGAGAAAAAATTGAAAACCCGCATCCTCGACAAGGCGGATGTGGTGCTCGGAACCCAAGGGGGAATTTCGACGATTCTGCGCGGGCGAAAATTTGATGTGGCCGTTCTTGATGAAGCGTCGCAAGCGGTGGAACCGCTTTCCTGGATCCCGATACAACTCGCACGCAAGGTGGTGCTGGCGGGAGACCCCATGCAGCTGCCGCCGACGCTGCATTCGATGGAAGCCGCCGATCGGGGACTCGCCGTCACCCTTATGGAACGATTGATCAAATCTCTTCCTGAAGGCCTAACCTCGCTGCTGCGCATGCAGTACCGGATGCACCAGCACATCATGGATTTTGCCTCGGAGGAGTTTTATGACGGCAAGCTCATTGCCGCCGAATCGGTTCGAACTCATTTGGCGTCTGATCTGCCTGGGGTGCAGTCCAATGATTTGACCGAAAATCCCGTCCAGTTTATTGACACGGTCGGAACCGACTTCGACGAAGATTTTGATTCGTTGACCCAGAGTTATCACAACGAAGGGGAAGCTGCGTTGATTGGGCGACTCTATCAGCGTCTTTTGGATTCGGGTCTGCGTCCCGAACAAATTGGTGTGATCACCCCTTATTCTTCTCAGAAACGGTTGCTCCGGCAAACGCTGGGTGACGAGGCGAGCATCGAGGTGAACACGGTTGACGGCTTTCAGGGTCGGGAAAAAGAGGTCATTTTGTTCTCCGCAGTGCGGTCGAATCGAAACAGGGATTTGGGTTTTCTAAGGGAATTACGGCGCCTCAATGTTGCCATCACCCGTCCCCGCCGCTTGCTCGTTTTTGTCGGGGACAGCCGGACGTTGTCTCGCCATGGGATTTTTAAGCGCTTCATGGACCGGGCCAAAGCGCGGGGGTACTCCCGTTCCGCCTTCGAGTTCTGAGTATCAGGCAATGCTGATTCCTGGTCCCTAACCCTTGGGAAGGGGGGGATTTCCTCCAAGTTCCCGTAGTTTCCCCCACGAATTCGTAATTTAACGGAATTATGTTTCGCGCAACAGGACGCGATGCACGAAGAGAGGATAAATTCGGAACGATGAGGAAGTGATCGAAATGCGTCGATGGTATCCGAGGTAGTATTGTGCTGCCTGGGGAGATAGCAGAATTGTCGCCGGGGCTATTGTGCTGCCTGGGGAGATAGCAGACGGAACCTACGTTAGGAAAATTCTTCGAGATAATTGCCTTGGATTTCACCGAAATTCGATTTTCAGGGGGTTTCGTTGATGTTCTGTTACGGACGGCCATCCCGCCAGGGGGATGGGCGATACTGGGGGCATTGCGTCGTTGAAACTACGGGAACTTGGAGGGATTTCCCATGGAATCGCAACTGCTTTTCCGCTACACTCCCAAAAGAATCGGTAGGCGCCTAGCCTAGTTTTTGTTGAGGACCATTATGAAATTCACACTAAAAGCCGGAGCGGGTTTGGGGTTAATTTTCTTAGGGAGCCTCGCGTTTTTGCCCTCCGTTGGTTCTGAGACGATGCCTGACTCCAGGCAAAAACTTGCCGCTGTCAAAAACAGTCTGCAGGCTTACCTAAAAGCAACGTTTTTGAGCAAGAGTGAATTCGAGAAGGAGTGGGTCCAGACCCATCAGCGCCTCCTAAATGAGGGGCGCTACAACCATCAGCGCGGCGGATTGACCTTGAGGGTCAGGCGCCTCACCCACCAAATCGTTGATGAGAGCAACTATCGGAAAATCGAAACCGATATCATCGTGCCCTGGGAGAACGCCTGGAAGACATCGGACAGCGATGCCTTCCAGAAGCTGACCACGGACAAGGCTGAACTGGAGCCGTTTGGCGCCGCTCTCCCGGCGGCTTGGCGGAAGATTGAAGGCATTAACGAGTATCAATGGCGCGAAGGAAACAGTTTAATCACAAAATCTCACCACGCCTCGGACCTTCAGAAGTATTTGGATAATTTTAAGACGATCCAAACCTTCGACCTGGATGTTTTTGAAAATAAGATCCTCATGGCCGATCGAGCGGAGGATTACTCCTTCGATAAGTCCCGTCTGGCGATTCGCTTCGACCTGCGCGGCTACACCGAGCAGGGGGAACGTCGGCATGATCGAGGCATGCTTTATGCTTCCGTAAAACAAGTTGCTGGAATCTGGAAGATCTCCAAGCTGACGCTCGCCTACGGAGACTCCTTGATCGCGACGCGCAAGCCGAGTTTCGTTTCTAAAACCAAGGGCTCCGGCATTGATCGCGCCACGGTGTACACAAGAGAGGAAGCAATTCGCCGCGGCGGTTTTGCCATGGCGATCAGCGATTACAACGGCGACGCTATCCCGGATATCTATCTGGGTGCCTACGGAGAGGGTTCGCTTTGGAAGGGTCGTAAGGATGGGACCTACGTAGAGGACAAGGCCGCCGGGATAAAACCGCATACGCGTGTGAAATCAGCGGTTTTTTCTGATTTTGACAACGACGGCGACAAGGACCTAATTCTGGTTCGCTTTACCCGCAAAAAGGAGCTCGGTGACATCATTTTCTACAAGAATGAAGAGGGTCGGTTCACGCAAGCGAAGGACTTTATAGACCAGCGCTTTCCGTCGGACTATGCGATGCCCGCGACGGTCGGAGACTTCGATAAGGATGGTCTTTTGGATTTGTATGTGGGTTTCCCGGGTCTCACGGACTTCACGGCGTTGGGCCGGCGCGATCCGGCGGATGAGAAAATGGTTCCGCAGGGTCTCTACTTTTTCACGGAGAAGGGAACTTTTAAAAATAGGACCGCGCGTCTGGCCACGAGGGGAAATGTTTTCCCCCACGCGGCGATGGCTGTTGACTACGACACCGACGGCGATATGGACATTATCGTTGTTGACGACAAAAATAATCTCAGCCCGCTTTATAAAAACAACGGAACCGGGCACTTCCAGCAGGTCGCCGACACGATCGGCTTGGGTTCTTGGGGCTACGGAATGGGCGTGGCCGCCGCGGACCTCTTCAATGTGGGGCGTCTGGAATTCTTGATGACAAATGTGGCGTTCACCGCCCACAACAGGATGACCAACTCGCTCAAGACGAATTTCGACAAATTATCGCTCCGGAGGGAGGGCTTTCGAGTTTTTAAGAATAACGGTGAAGGCATGTTCAACGAGATCACCGGCCAGCGCGGCTTGACCTACCCCGGAGAAGGCGCGGCGGGCGTCGAGTTCCTCGACTACAACAATGACGGCTGGCTGGATATTTACGTCAGCAACGGCCTATGGTCGGGCACGGACAAACATAATGATATTTCGTCGCTTTACAGCCAATCTCTTTTTGCCCTCCAGCAGCGGTTGGATCTGATCGGCTCGCGAACGTTCTCCACGAGTTTTCTAAACATCCTGCGGAGCTTCAAGGGCGATGTTTACAACACGGATAAGAAGGGCGACTCGCGGCCGTCTATGGCGGGTTTTCAGCGCAACCGCCTGTACCGCAACATGGGTGATGGGACCTTCGTCGAAGTTGCCTTCCTGGAGGGGATCGATTCGATCTCGGACGGGTATATGGTGGCGAAGGCGGACTTAAACCAGGACGGAAAAATGGACTTGGTCCTGCGCAATTGCGATCCAGGCACGGAGGCGAACCGGTACCCGGCGTTGGAGATTTTCGAAAATGTGCACCCCAACGCCAACAGCCTGAGCGTCTCCCTTCAAGGCTTTGTGTCCAATCGCGACGCCATTGGCGCCAACGTTTTCGTGACCGTCGACGGGTCGACCCAGTTGCAGCAGATGCTGGCGAACACCGGCGCGGTTCAGTCCCAATACCGCCTGATCTTCGGGCTGGGGAACAACAAGGTCGCCGAGAAAGTGGAGATCCACTGGCCCGCAGGCCACAAGACGACCCTGCGCAATGTCCCGGCCGGGGCGCACCATTATATTGAGCCCAAGCTTAAGGCCTCGCTGCGATAACAGGCAGTATTACTTTAATCCCAAATTCGCTAAACTATCCGACGGATGAAAACAGACCCCTACAGAATTTTGACGGTCCTCTTGGCGGGCGGAAAAGGCCAGCGCCTCGGCGTGTTGACCGCTGATCGCGCCAAGCCCGCTGTCCCGTTTGGCGGCACCTACCGCATCATCGACTTTGCGCTGTCCAACATCGTGAATTCCCATCTCGGCAAGGTGCTGGTGCCGGTGCAGTACCGCTCCCGCTCCTTGAGCGAACATATCCGCAGGGGTTGGAATCGTTTTTTTAACACAAGCCGCGATGAGTTCATTGAAACCCTTCCGCCCCAGCAAACCGTGGACCGTTGGTATTCCGGAACCGCCGATGCCGTGGCGCAATCCTTGTTCGCCATTGAGGAAGTGAAGCCGGAAAAGGTGTTGATCTTATCCGGCGACCACATTTATAAGATGGACTATCGCAACATGATCAAGGCGCATGAGGACTCCGGCGCTAAGATCACAGTGGCTTCCGTTGAGGTAAGCAAAAGCGACGCGAGCGGTTTCGGTGTTTTGCACGTGGATCACGACGACCACATCCTGGAGTTTCAGGAAAAACCCAAAGAGCCTAAACCCATCCCCGGCAATCCCAACCAATGCCTCGCATCAATGGGGATTTACGTTTTTGATTACGATGTTCTCCAGAAACTTGTTATTGATGACGCCAATGATGCGGACAGTTCGCATGACTTTGGAAAGGACATTCTTCCCAAACTCGCGGGCCGGGAGGATTTGTTCGCGTATCGTTTTGTCGACCTCAATAAAAAAGAGACAAAATATTGGCGGGATGTCGGAACGATTGACGCCTATTACGAGGCCAATATGGATCTCGTGGCGATTGAACCCCAATTGAATTTATATGATCCCGACTGGCCGATT
>NVTF01000144.1 GCA_002401485.1 Elusimicrobiota bacterium
GTTTCGGGCAGATCCTCGACCTGTCCGTTCTCGAGGCCGTCGCGGAGCAGACGGATTGGGCCTACGCGAACGGTTCGATGATCGAGGCGAATGGTCAGAAGGGAAATTCCGCCGCGCAAGGCGGCGGCGGCGGCGGTTCGGGCGGCGCGGTGAATATTAATGTGACAGGTTCGATAACGGGAAGCGGCCTGGTTACAGTCAACGGCGGGGACGCTCAAGGCGGCGCGGGGGATGATTTCGGCGGCGGGGGAGGCGGTGGTCGTATCGCCATTTCGGGAACCTCGTGTTCGGCGACGTTCAGTACAGCCGCGGTGGGAGGGCTGTCCGGCGATGGCGGAACCGGAAACCCCGGTGGCCCTGGATCGATTGGAACCGTTTTCTCGCCGAATCTGATTTCGGCTGCGGGATTTGGCGGCGTCGCCCAATCCTCGACGGCGATTTTGTGGAATTGGACACCGGAACCGGGCGCCACCGGTCACAAGGTTTTCCGCGACGGCGGTTCGGCGGTGTCCGGCTTGTTGGGCGGCGCTGCTGTTGATTTCTCGGAGGGGTCCTTAACTCCCAATACCACGTACACGAATATTGTGCAGGACTTTATTTGTTTCGGTTCTTCCGATTCGATCAACGCTTCGATCGCGACCCTCACGAAGCAGCCGTTGGGAGTGGAGGTCGCGCAAACGTTCCTGACGAGTGTGACGCTGCGCTGGAATGTCTTCCCCGCGGGTCCCCCGCAGGACTCCGCGTTCGGTTATCGCATCGAGGCGTCGACCGCCCCCGACTTCAGCGGCACGCTTTTGTCGACGGAGACCCCCAATATAACGCTCAGTACGTTGACGGTTTCAGGGCTGAATGAAAATACAACGTTCTACTACCGGGTCGGGGCTTCCAACCATGCGAGCCTCTTTAATTATAGAGCGGCGCCGACTACGCCGACATTGGCCAAGGCGGTCTCCGGAATCACGCTCGTGGATGTGTTTGTCGGGTCGGCTACACTTTCGTGGACGCCGCGACCGACCAGCCCGCTCGCGGACACCGCTGAAGGATATCGCCTCGAAGCCTCAACCGCGTCGGACTTCTCGGGAACGATTCGCTCCTCTGCGACGCCGCTGGTTTCCCTTGCATCGTTGAACGTTTCCAACCTTGATGCAAACTCAACCTATTATTTCCGAGTCGGCAGTCTCAATCATAGCTCCGTTGGAAATTTCTTGACGGGCCCTTCAACCTCGACGTTGGCATTGGCTCCGACTTCGCTTCCAGTGACCTTCCTGGGCGTTTTTCAGACATCGGTGACAGTTGCGTGGGCTGCTCTTCTTGACTCCCCGCCGGCCGCACTCAAGGACTCAGCATTCGGTTACACCCTCGAAGCCTCCACGGCAGCGGATTTTACGGGTTCTATTCTTTTCTCCTCGAACACGACCGACGTCAGCGTCAGCACGCTCACGATGCCCGGTTTGCAGATCTTTACATCGTATTATTTCCGCGTCGGTAGCCTTAATTCCCAAAACATCTCCAATTTCACCATCCTAGGATCAACGTTGACGACCGGGGTGGACTATGGAGTCGTGGTTTCAACGCCGCTGCTTGATATTCTGGGTTTCAACATCCGAACGGAAGTCCTGATCTCAACAAGCTTCATCGTCACAAGTGTCGGCAACGTCGCGCAGACTTATGAAATTTCAGCAACAACAATTACGGCCGGAAGTCCCTGGGACATCTCTTTGAGCTCTTCGGGTGTCGACCAATTTACGCTGCAAGCGTTGTTTAACAGTCTTCCCCCATTGAATACAGATTATGAAGCCGGGGATAAACTACTGGATACGCCGACCCGTTGTGACGGTGTGAAATTCGAGATGGGTGGTCAGAGCTGCGTGAGCGTTGGCGCGGGAGAGGATCGTCTCCTCTGGTTCCAGTTGGGGCTGCCCTTTATTACAAGTACAGATGCCGTGCAGGATATTCAAATTACAATTACGGCGACGCCGCCGTAACGTGACGGTCAAAAGGCGCGTTGGTTGTCATAACAATCCAAGCGTCGCGAAATCGTGTTTTTGATTGTATTTGATGGGGCGTTCCGTCAGGGATAACGATGTAGGATCCGACCGAAAGCGTTTGCTCCGGAGAGTTTCCGACAACAATTTTAAGTTTTCCTTTGAGCACAAGCAGTGTCACGTCATGGCCATGCGCGTGTTGGGCCACCGAGGATTTCGGAGGTAGACGCACGATACTCTGAATCGCATGAGTTTTAGGGTCTTCTCGGATCACATGATGCAGCGCGTCGGCCGCCAGTTCCGGAAACGGTTTCCATTCAAATTCAGCAGCGTGGCGCAATGATACGGCGGATCCTTGCGGTGTCGCAATTCGAAAGGCAGATGCATTCGATGCAATCCAAATACAAACGAATGCAGCCGTGAGACGAAGCGATTTCATGTCCGATAGTTTACTCCATAAATGGAATGATTAGGCTACAATCTTACCCATGAAACCAAAAGCGTGGATTCCCATTGGCATTCTGCTTCTGGCCGCGTTTCCCACACACGCGGCGATCGGTCTCACGTCCTCCTTAATGGATATTGTTCTCGAGGATATCGAGCCCGGCAAGGATTTCAATATTCTAAAGGAGAGCGGCAATCCATATTTATTGACCAATCGTGGAAATGCTCCCATTCTGGTGCGAGTGGAAGTTCTCCGTCCGCGGGCCGATGAGCTTAAGCCGGGCTATGAGCCTATACCCGATGCCCGCTGGATCTCAGCGGAACCGAACCTGTTGAATATTAAATCCTCGAGCAGAATGCCGAGCTCCCTCGTGATTCGCGTGCCCGATGATTCCAGGTTGGCAGGCCGACATTTCATGGCTGTTGTGTGGTCGCATTCGGTCTCCCGGAGTCTAATCTCAGTCGGCGTGAAGAGCTATATTCGGTTTTCAACAGGTTCCGGCCTGCAGGTGAAAGAGACGAAGCGAGCCGTGCGTGCTGAAGATCTGCATGGCTTTACGCTGCGCCCCTCAGTGGTGGCCATCCGAAAAGCCCGAGCGGGTCGCTACGATCCCAAGCGTAAAGAAAAGCTTTTCTTTGAACTGACGAATCGATCGGACGCGACGCGGCTGGTATCGCTGCATGCCCAACCCTGGACGGGTGCAAAATTGCCGAAGGGTTTTTCCGCTGCAACGGACCTCGGCTGGGTTCGGTTCTCCCCCTCTTCTGTGAAGATCAAGCCGGGCAAGACCAAGCGCGTGCGCATTAAACTGCGGATTCCAAAGAATCTTCGCGGAAAAAAGATTGCATTTTTTATAGAGACTCGATCTGATGCCTCTGACGAACCTGGACCGAGAAGCCGCATTCTTGTTCGCGTAAGACCGTAGCCCGCTGGGACGGGGACGCAAAGTGTATAATCCCGCATGGCCCAAAAAGCTTCAGCGGGTATTGGCCAATTCGCCACTCCGTCCGCTTTTTCGCTTTTTTCGTTGTGCGCAGCGGTGATCGCTGTTTTGTTGTCGTTTTCCGCCCGCAATACGGCCCATTTCTCGCTTCCTAAATTGGTGTATGGGACTACCGGGGCTCTGGCGGCTGCCGGTGCCGCGTTATTTTTTTCCCTCCGCGGGACAAGGCCGCTTGTGTCTTCCCCGATGGACGCCCCCGTTTTTGGGATGGTCGGTGCAGTCTTGGTCTCGACGGTTTTTTCGATCGACCCCATCCACAGTTTAGAAGGGATTTATAAATTCTACGGCTACGGATTGACGGCCGTCGTTGTCTACGCCCTATTTTATATCGCGGCCTCGCAGCTCCGTGAACAATCACATACGCGCATGGTGTCCAAGGTTCTCGTCATTTGCGGCGCCATTGCCGGTGTTTATTCAATTCTGCAAGGATTCGGACTCGATCCCTTTTACGCGTTTACGATCCAAAATATCGGCCGCTCCATTTCTTTATTTGGAAATCCCGTCTATGCGATCGCCGTTTTTGTCTTGATCCTTCCGTTGGCGCTGCGTGAGGCCGAGGAAAAGAGTCCCGAAGCTTGGATTTTTGTTGGGGCCGCGCTCCTTATAATTGCCGGCCTCTATTTCGCGAAGTCCCGGGGAGGCTGGGTTTCTGGCGGGGTCGGAATCGGGATGTATGTTTGGGCATCCGGCCGATTGGATTTTCTGCGCGGGCGCCGCCTGCGCGTGGTCATCGCCACGCTGAGTGTCGTCGGATTTCTTGGCATCGCGGGGCTCATTTCTATGGGAGGGAAGAAACAGTCGGACCGCGGACGCATGGAGCTTTGGCGTTCGTCATTGTCTGTTTTTAATCTTAGCCCCGTAATCGGTGTCGGACCGGCGGTCTTTTCTGTTCCGTTTATGCGCGTTCGCAATGATGGATTTATTCGCGTGATGGGCAGCCAGTCAGCCCAGGCGCATTCCCATAACGATTTCTTGGAATCTTTGACGACAACCGGCCTGCTTGGATTTGGTATTTATCTTTGGCTGCTCGTTTGGATTTATCGAAGCGCGCGTGCGGGTCTCCAGGGTCCTCGCCGCAATGAGGCCGCAGCGTACGTCTCGGGATTGACGGCATTGTTCCTACAGGCAAAGGTAAACCCGATCCCATTGGCTGCATTGGCCGCTGCGGCGATTATTGTGGGATTGCTTGCATCTCTTTCCCGCAAACCGTTGAAGACAGTACCTTCACATTTACTCGAAGTCTTTGTCGGCATCCTTCTTTTATTCGCGACTGGATTATGTGCGCGGGCATGGCGCAATCATCGGGCGGACCGATTCATGCTCAAGGGCGAAGTGTATGCCCATTTTAAGCATCACGCGCAAGCGGAAAAGAATTATGCTGCGGGCATCGCTGAGAATCCCCGTGAAAACGTCTATCGACTCGATTGGATTAACTATTTGATTTTGCGGGCAAAAACCGAACTGGATCCCGACCGTAAGAAGAGTTTTCTCTTGAGGGCTCTCGAACACGCTGAGGATACTGTGCGTCTGGGTCCGATGCACTACATCGCCTATCAAATGCTCGGGTTGGCGCATCTGCGTTTGGCGGAGATGGGCCGCCCCGGTTCCTACGAAAAAGCGGCAGCGGCGCTTGATCGCTCCCTTGAACTTGCTCCTCGTTTTGAAATGACAATGCGCATCCGGCTCCAAGTCGCCGAGGGCGTTGGTGATGCGGCGACGGCTGGTCGATTGCGTTCGGCTATTGTCGGATTGCGGCGTAAACCGATATGAAGAAGAGACTTCCGCAATCCCCTGCTTCCATTGATCGGGTGATGTTGGCGGTCACGACGGCTATTCTAGCCTCGACCTTTGCGTTTTCCCCCTGGACCTCCGAAATTTACGGGATCACAAAAATAATTGCTGTTGCATCCGCAGCGGCTTTCGCCTGCGGGCTGCTGGCGTTTCGAGGAGTCTCGCTGCGAAGCACTGCTGCCGATTTCCCCTTGGCCGTATTTTGCGCTGCGTTTGCGGCCTCGTTGGCGGTGTCTCCGGACCCTTGGCTGGGAAGTGTTGGGACCTACAGCCTCTATAACTACGGATTAGCGGCATTTGTTTTGGCCGCGAGCATCTACGCAGCAACCGCAGCATCCGACTTCTCTGCGACGTCTCTATTGCGACTGTTGACGATTGCAGGTTTGATTTCAGGCGTCTACGCCTCATTCCAATGGATTGGATTGGCTCCAGCGATTGGACGGGTGCTGCCTCAAGGTCGCGCGGTGGGAGCGATGGGTGATCCTGTCTTTCTTGGGGCTTCTCTTGTGGCCTGTATCGCCGCCGCGATTTATACCGCGCACCGCGAAAAGGGAGTTTGGCGGCGCCTGGGGTTTGCGGGATTTCTAGCGTCTTGGATGGGCGTCATTGCATCAGGTTCACGCGGGGCGGTGCTTGGGGGCGTGTGTTCGATCGTCGCGTATGCGATTATTATTCGTTTTCTTGACGGGAAGCCGATGGTGAGCGCGCGCCGCGCTATCCTTTCTCTAGCGGTCGCTTTGACCTTGGGTGCCACGGTGTTTTTAAGTCGTCCTACGACGGCTTCTGATCATGGACGTGTCGCTGTTTGGAAAACGGCGGTGACGGTTTTTAAGGCACATCCGATACTGGGAGTCGGGCCCGATCGTTTCCAAACGGCATTGCGAACCTATCGGGACGATTCATTTTTGCGGCTGATCGGTTCGAAACGGTCGCAGGTGAGCGCGCACAATGACTGGCTCCAAGTGCTTGCCACGATGGGGTTTTTGGGGTTCGCCGCATTGATGTGGCTGCATTGGGGTATTGTTGATGTATTGCGCGATGCGTGGGCTCAGGCTGAAAATCAGTTCACGGTTGCCGCCTCGGCCGCCGCCTTGATAGGGTTATTTGTGCAGGCAAAGGTTAATCCGCTGCCGCTTGTTTGTTGGATCCAAGGGGCGGCTCTCGCCGGAGCAATGGTGCGCGGGTCCCGTCGCCGAACGGTGGGAGTGTCGCGTGCGGTGTTTGCGGCGGCAGGCGGATTGAGTGTGGTCATCGTTTTTGCAGGTTTGGGTTTGTATCGAGCGGACGCAGCCTTTGCTGCAGGACATGCGGAGGTACGTGAAAATTTGGCCCGAGGAATTCTTCAGTACGAACTGGCCTGTGAGAGAAATCCATACGAACTGCACTACCGCGTCGTCCTGTCTAAAGCCTATTATGCGGCCGCAGCCCGCGCGAAGGGTGCGGCGGCGATCACAATGCTCCGCAAAAATGCGGCGAATGGAGATGCCGGTGCGAGGCGGAGACCTTCAGAAGTCGAGGGCCATCTAATCGCAGGCACAGCGCGCTTGACGTTAGGGGCTAACGGCGCGTCAGCCGATTTAGACCATGCAGCCCGCTCCTTTGAGCAGGCACTGGCAATTGATCCCAATTTTCTCCCGACCCTCGAAAATGCCTTGCAGCTAGCGACACTGCGCGGGGATGCTGCCTATGCCGCGCAATTGCGCGCTGAACTTGAACGTGTTCATTCCGTCGGCGAAGGTTCTTGAATGGGACGCGATTCGAAACTGATTGCCCCTAGTGCATCTTCGGTCCTCCTCGCGGGATCACTCGCTGCGGCAATGCTGTTTGTTTGCCCGGCCCTGGTCGATCCGTACACGCTTGCGCAAAGCGCCGGGGCTGCCTTGTTCATAGCGCTGTTGTGGCTTTGGATCTATGTGGATTACGAATCGCTCCCGCTGTCTGTCTCGCACGCGCTGCCCTCTCTGTTGATCCTCGCAGCCATGATTGCCTCGGCCCTTACCTCTGCTGACCGCGCCGTCGCGTGGCTGGGTCCCTCTCATCTTCATGCATACGGTCTGGCTGCTGCAATTGTTTTTGGCGCCGTGCATCTCGCGACGCACGTTGTGGGTGTCGCTCGCTCCAGTGTTTGGATTGTTTCCGCTGCGGGTGCGGTTCTTGGAATTTCTGCGTTTGCCCAGTGGAGCGGCGCCGGTGTATTGCCCGGCTTTTGGGCGCCGCTTGTCGACGGGCGCGCCACTTCTCTGTTGGGCAGCCCTGTTTCGTTGGGGGCTGTGCTCGCGGTGGCGATTCCGTTTGCGGCCGTGCTCGTCGGCACCGGGCGTGGTTGGCAGCCTCTCCTGGCGAGCGGATTTCTTTTCTTGATGCTGGTTGGACTATTTCTTTCCCGCTCCCGCGGGGCTTGGGTGTCCGGGGCAGTGGGGCTCGGTGTTGCTTTATTCTGGATCCTAGGACGCGGGAGCCGTCGCAGTTTGTTGATCGTTTCGGCAATCGCCATTTTAGGAATGTCGTCGGCAATTTTTTTACGACGCGCAGGTTCATCGGACGCCTCGCGTGTGGCGGTCTGGCGTTCCGGATTGCGCATTGCGATCGCTCATCCCATTTTGGGTTCCGGTCCGGGCGCGTTTGAGAACACGCTCGGCCAATTTACCGATGAACGCTTTATTGCGCTGCACGGGCGAATCCATACGCAGGGCCACGCGCATAACGGGCCGATCAACGCCGCCGCGACAGGCGGTCTTGTGCTTGTC
>NVTF01000145.1 GCA_002401485.1 Elusimicrobiota bacterium
TAAATACAGCATCGACCCCAAGCACACGCATACGGTCCATGGCTTCGGGCGTATCTACAGGATACACGAAAATTTCCAGCCGTGCATCTCGCGCGGCCGCAAGCCACTCGAGCGTAACACGGTCGATATTGAGACGAACACTCGTGGCCTTAAATTCTTTTGTTATTCCCAATGCTTTCTCTATACTTAGTGTTCGCGGCTGAAAACCGTAATGCAGATCAGGCGCGGCATTTTTCATCCGCCGCAGCAGCTCCACATCCGCGGTAGCAACCGTCGCCCGGTCTCCCAAAAGGCGGGCCGCAGGGATCACTTTTTCCGGGGAACAGTCTTTGAGATCCAAATGAAGAATCACATCCTCCGGTAAAATCTGCAGCAGCTCATCCAAGGTGGCCACAGCATGATGGGAACGCAAGGCGTCGAGACCGTCTTTGACGGCGATCGGCTCACCGGCAAGCCGTTCAAGAGTTTCGTCATGCATCAGAAGCAAGGTGCCGTCCGGCGTTTCGCGAATGTCGCATTCCATTTCCCGCACGCCGAAATCGAGAGCCGCTTGAAACGCGGCAAGAGTATTCTCACAATGGTCGCGGCAAAAACCGCGATGCGCGATTATCCTCATACGTCAAATTTCAAGCGGAGTTCAAGGGCGGCGAATACATCTTCAGGAAGTCGATGTTTTCCTAAATCACCGCGACCCGTTCCGGGTCCATGATAATCAGACCCGCCGGTCGCTAAAAGTCCGTAGCGTTTCGCGGCGGCGAGATATTTTTCAACCTGAGGTCCAGTATGAGAACCGTAATAGGCTTCGATCGCGCTGAGGCCGGCATCGACCCAAGGCCTCCAGTCAATGGCCGGATCCACGGTTCCGGGATGCGCAAGAGAGGACCAGCCCCCGGCGTCGCGAATGGTCTCGATGGCCTCAGCAACGGACGGCCCCATCGAATCGACAAAGGCGGCCTTGCCCGGCGCCAAGAATCGTTCGAACGCTTCAGAACGACTGCGGACGATCCCCTTTCGCTTAAGGGCATCCGCAATATGCGGACGCCCGATGGAATCAATATCCTTCGCCTCACCAACAACCTCATCATAGGACAGATCCACCCCATGATCCTTAAGGCGATCGACAATCTTTTCCGCACGCTGCCGTCGAGTCAAACGAAATTCATTCAGACGCAAAGCCAGAGACTCCGATTCAGAATCAATCCCATACCCCAGCACATGGATGTTTCCGCCTTCAGCGGTATTAATTTCGATGCCGCAGGCAATGCGCACGCCATGTTCACGTCCAGCCGCACGGGCTTCCTCTATTCCTGACACCGTATCGTGATCTGTCAGAACCAGTGCGCGTATTCCGGCCTTTTTGGCCCGGGCAATCAATTTAGCGGGGGATAACGTCCCGTCAGAGCAGGTCGTATGGCAATGGAGTTCGGCCCGAGCAGGCAAGGGATTGCACCTAAGAGGCGATCTCAAAAAGCGCGTTCACACGGGAACTCACGCACTCTTCGGATTCGGTCAACTCCGTTAGCATTACCTGGGAAAGGTAACCGTTAACAAGGCGCTCAAGTCGGCTCCAGACGGGACGAATCGAGCAACCGTCTGTATGCGAGCATTGATTGGATCCATGGGCATATTTATCGCAAACCGACTCAAATACCCCGTCATCAACGGCGTGTAGGATATTGCCGACCGAAATTTCTGAGGCAACCCGCGCGAGCCGATAGCCGCCATGCGCCCCACGGCGACTGGCGACAAGCTCCGCACGCCGTAGGCGCTGCAGGATTTGGTCTACGTAGTCCCGCGGAACATTTTCACTGCTCGCAAGTATCTCAGCGCTAATCGTCTCGTGGTCTCTTAATGATGACAACCGCACCATGATGCGGGCCGCATACTCAACAGAACTTGAGATTTTCAGCATGATTCCCCCTTCTTAGAATATGCCGAGCTCGTCCTTGGCTTCTTCGCTCGCCATCGTCTTCGGATCCCAAACAGGATCAAACGACAAATCGACATCGACATCGCGCACGCCGGGAAGTTTCGCGAGCACCCCGTGCACGGAGGCCAGTAACATCGGGCCGTAGGGACAGGCCGGAGACGTCAGGCTCATAGTGATTTTAATCTTCTTGCCGCCGGATTCCTTGGAATCTGAAATCTCGGCGCCATAAATCAAACCCAACTCGGCAATGCTGACATGGATTTCGGGGTCTTCTACAGGAGCGATCGCTTCGCCTACGCTCTTAAAGGTCAACTCCGGGGTCACTTCTTTATCGGCAGCGCCGTTTGCGCCGGCTGCCTTCGCTCCGTTATCACACATCGGTTTCTCCTCATACTCAGAATCCTTATGCCCTTTGCCGTTCTCATCGAGCCCCTGCAGAAGGGTATTCCACGCCAACAAGGCGCATTTAATGCGCAGCGGAAATTTTCGAACACCGTCCAGGGCAGCCGCCTCTTCCAATTCCTTATGCAGAGAATCGATAGGCGCCTTTTCAAGCATAAACCGCTTAAAGGAGCTCACAATTTTCTGCGTCTCCGGAAAATCCTTTCCCTCAATCGCCTCGCACATCATCGCGGCGGATGCCCGGCTGATCACACACCCATGGCCGGTGAACTTTACTTCTTCAATTTTTTGCGCCGGGGCCCGCAGCGTGAGTTCAATCTCATCACCACATACAGGATTCACCCCATGCGCATGCACGTCATGCGGATCCAGGGTTCCCTTAAACGTTCCATCACGGTAATAATCGACTAGAACGTCGCGGTACAAATCTTGAAGTTCGGCGTCACCTTCAGCCATCAGCTTACCTTCACCGGAACACCGACCTTGAAAAATTCCTTCACCTTGCTTAAACCCCGGGCAAAGGCCTCAACGTCTTCGAGCGAGTTGTAGAGATAGAAACTCGCGCGGGCGGTGCCGCCAATGCCCAACTTCCGCATCAGGGGCTGACAACAATGATGGCCGACGCGCACGGCGACGCCTTCACTGTCAAATACCTGGCCCACGTCGTGGGGATGTAAATCATCGATATTAAAGGAGACAACACCGCCGCGATCCTCGATCTTCTGTGGACCCAGCACGGTGACAAATTCATCCGGCTCAAGGATCTCAAGGGCCCGTTGGGTCAGCTCCATTTCGTGGGCGTGGATCGCGTCCATGCCTACGGCCTCAAGATAGTCAATCGCGGCGCCAAACGCCGCCGTATCGGCGATATTGGGCGTTCCCGCTTCAAAGCGATGCGGGGGCGGCGCGTAGGTCGATCGATCGTAGTGGACTTCCTGAATCATCCCGCCGCCGCTCATAATCGGGTCCATCGCATCGAGCAGATCAAATTTCCCGTATAGGACGCCGAGGCCGGTCGGACCAAGCATCTTGTGCGGGGAGAAGGCCAGAAAATCGACTCCCCATGCAGCTACATCCGTCTTTAGATGGGGAACCCACTGAGCCGCATCAACGAGAGTCAACGCGCCGTTTGCATGGGCGAGATCGATGAGCTCCTTGACCGGTAAAACCGTTCCAAGCGAGTTGGACATGGCCGTAAACGCGAACATTTTCGTTTTCGGAGAAAATGCCTTACGTGCCGCTTCCACCGTAAGGGTTCCGTCCTCTTCAATAGGAACGTAGCGCAAGAGTGCGCCCGTTTCTTCGGTAATCCGCTGCCACGGGACGAGATTGGAGTGATGCTCCAGCTCGGTGATGAGAACCTCGTCGCCGGGTTTTAAGTTTTTACGACCCCAACCCTGCGCAACGAGATTGATCGAATGCGTCGTATTGCTCGTAAAGACAATCGTCTCGGGCTTAGGAGCGCCAATAAAACGAGCGGTCTTCGCCCGGCTTTCTTCCACCAGCGCCTCAGCTTCCTCCGCTAAAGCATGCACACCACGATGGATATTCGCGTTATGGTTTTCGTAGAACGAAGAAAGCGCGTCAATCACCTGCCGAGGTCTCTGACTGGTAGCGGCACTGTCGAGATAGACCAACGGTTTTCCGCGAACGGTGCGCTTGAGGATTGGGAAATCCGCGCGTATTTTTTTGATATCAAAACCCATCACACACCCTCAAGCGAAACGTCATCCCCGTCAACCAAGACCTTAAATGTCTTCACGGGAACGATGGCCGGCATCTGCGTGGCAGCACCCGTCTTCACATCAAAGCGCCCCCCATGCCGTGAGCACACGACAGAATCGCCTTCGAGTGAACCCTCACCCAACGGGGCATCGTCATGCGTGCAAACATCCTGGATCGCATAAAGCGTTCCTTGGACATCACAAATCGCGATTCGCACTCCACCGACCTCAACGATTTTCATGCCGCCGGCGGGCACGTCTGAACGTTTGCATACAGAGGCCATTAGATTTGAGCTCCTGCGGCGACCACGGCGCGAAGCCGTTCCCGCATATCTTCAAACGGCAGACGTTCGAGGATCGGTTCAAAGAAACCCATCACAAGCATTTCCGCGGCTTCAGCAGGCGGGATGCCGCGTGCCGCCAAATAGAAGAGCTGGTTCTTGTCGACAGGACCCGCCGTGGAGCCGTGTTTGCAGGCAACACGATCAGGAAGAATCTCCAGCACCGGCGTGCTGTCGGCCCGCGCCCCATCCGAGAGCAGCAGGTTTTTATTTTGCTGATAGGCCTCGCAATCCACCGCATCCTTCTCGATGCGGATCAGGCCGGTATAAATAGAACGGGCCTTGTCACGCAGCGCCACACGAAAATGCATATCGCTCATCGTATTGGACGCGCGATGAAGCTGGTGTGTATGCGGATCAAAGAATTGATCCTCGCTGCCAAAAAGCACCCCGCGCAAATCGCTTTGCGCGCCGCGTCCATTAAGAAGGACTTCGAGCTCACTCTTATGATGCTGGGCACCCATAATAATCGAGTTGTGGTCGAGACGCGCGTCCTTTCCCAGCGCAACATGCTGGTGGGAAAAATGAACCGCATCCTTTGGGAGTTCCTGCGTATAAAAATAACGCAAGGAGGCATTTTGAGCCAATTCGATTCGCGTAAACGCCAGTGATGCAGACGCGTCCCCTAAATGTTCTTCCACGATCGTCGCTTCCGCTCCCTCTTCAAGGAAAACCACGACGCGCGGCAACTGAAAGGTCTTCGAACCATCATGCTCAAAGGAAATTCGAATGGGTTCTTCGATTTTCTTCCCCTTCGGCACATGCACAAAGGCCCCGCCGCTCCAGGCAGCGATGCTCACGCTTTCAAATTTCAAGAAATCAGAACTCACCAGCCCCGTCTTCAGCGTCGGAAGGACGAATGATTCCTTGGCGGCAACGGCTTCTTCTAGAGTTAAAACTTCCGCACCGGCACCGCCCTCCAACGTTACCTTAGGGCCGGCAGCGTTCTCTGCAGAGAAGCGATCCAATCCCCAATGCTGAAACGGCATACGCCGCCATGTCTCGACGATATTCGCTGGGTCTGCGGTTTTCTCAAGCGTCTTAAGCGATTCCTCGCGCCATACGTCCAGGGTTGCAGTCGTCATCCGATAGAGCCTTCCATTTCAAGTTGAATCAAGCGATTGAGCTCGACGGAATACTCCAACGGGAGCTCCTTTGTGAAGGCTTCAAAGAAACCGTTCACAATCATCGAGGTTGCATCGTTTTCCGAGAGACCGCGGCTCATGAGATAGAAAAGCTGCTCGTCTCCGATTTTTGACACCGACGCCTCGTGACCGATATCGGCCCTTTTTCCATCGATCTCCATAGTTGGATAGGTATCCGAGCGCGACTCATCATCCAAAAGCAGCGCGTCGCAGCGGACGTTAACCTTGACGTCCGTCGCTTGCGGATAGGTTTTAATCAGACCGCGATAACTCGAGCGTCCGCCATCCATCGAGACCGACTTTGAGATGATCGTTCCCGACGTATTGGGCGCGGCGAACACCAACTTGCCGCCCGTATCCTGATGCTGACCCTTGCCCGCAAACGCGACCGAAAGAATGTCGGCACGAGCGCCCTTCCCGACGAGGTAAACCGCGGGGAATTTCATCGTAAGTTTCGAGCCGATGTTCCCATCGACCCACTCGACAAAGGCGTTTTCGTGCGCCATTGCGCGCTTCGTGACCAGGTTAAACACGTTGTTGGCCCAATTCTGAATCGTCGTGTAGCGGATATGCGATCCCTTCATTCCGATCAGCTCAACCACAGCAGAGTGGAGCGCGTCTTCAGAAATGCTCGGTGCGGTGCAGCCCTCAATGTAGTGTACGCTTGACCCTTCATCGGCGATGATGAGGGTGCGCTCGAACTGACCGGCCTTGGCCGCGTTGATGCGGAAATAAGCCTGCAGAGGCAGATCCACCTTCGCATTCTTCGGCAAATAAATAAACGAACCACCGGACCATACCGCGGAATTCAGCGCGGCAAACTTATTGTCTTCCGGAGGAATCACCGTCGAGAAATACTTTCTGACAAGTTTCGGATGCTCCTTAAGAGCCGTATCCATGTCGGTGAAGATAACACCCTGTTTTTCGAGGTCCTTATTCACCGCGTGGTAGACGGCTTCGGACTCGTATTGAGCGGTCACGCCGGCGAGGAATTTTTGTTCGGCCTGCGGAATGCCCAACTTCTCGAACGTGTTCTTAATGTTTTCCGGGACGTCGTCCCAGCTTTTTGCGGTCCCGTCAGTCGGCTTCAGGTAGTAATAAATCTCACTGAAGTCGATTTGGTTGATGAGGTCGCAATTTCCCCATGTCGGCATGGGTTTTGAGAGAAAAATGTCATACGCCTTGAGCCGGAACTCGGTCATCCAACCCGGCTCTTTTTTCATCCAGGAAATTTCTTCAACAATCTTCCGGCTAAGTCCCTTCTTCGCCTTAAAGACGTAGTCTTCGGGATCTTTGAATCCGTATTTGGTCCCGTAATCCTCGCGAAGATCGAGCGACTCCTTGGTTTTCGGTGCCATAACTTTCCCCCCTACGCCGTCGCGGTTTCAGCCGCCAGGTAACCCGTCTGTTCAAGCTCGAGCGCGAGTTCCGGCCCGCCCGACTTGGTGATAACTCCGTCCTGAAGGACGTGAATAAAATTCGGCTTTACGTAGTCGAGCATGCGCTGGTAATGCGTGATCAGCAGCACGCCTTTCTCATCGGAATTTGCGGCAATCGTGTTGATGCCTTCACTCACAATACGCAAGGCATCGATGTCCAGACCCGAGTCCGTTTCATCAAGAATTGAGAGCTTCGGATTAAGCACCGCCATCTGCAAAATCTCAAGACGTTTCTTTTCGCCGCCGGAGAATCCGTCATTGACGTAGCGCGTGGCGAACTTAATGTCCATCTTAAGCAGCGCCATCTTTTCCTTCAGAAGTTTTCGGAAGGTCTTCACGGCTTGTTTTTCGTCGCCGAGGATCGCCTTCAGCGCCGTGCGAACAAAATTGGCCACTGTCACGCCGGGAATCGCGGTCGGGTACTGAAACGCGAGGAACATGCCCTTTTTTGCCCGTTCGTTGACGGCGAGCGTGGTGATATCCTCACCTTCAAAAAGGATCGTTCCCTGGGTGATCGTGTAGCTGGGATGTCCCATCAAAACGTTGGAAAGTGTTGATTTTCCGGACCCATTGGGGCCCATAATCGCGTGAACCTCTCCTTTCTTAATGGTTAGATTCAGGCCTTTTAATATCGCCTTTCCGTCGATTTCGACGTGTAGGTCTTTAACTTCGAGTAATGCCAGCATGGTGTGGAGTCCTCCTGAAAGTGGTCTATCTGTGCATAGGCTAACATACATGACCTCCCTTGTCAAGATTAGATATCCTTTATTTTTAACAATTATTTATATTTGGGGCCGTACGTTGAGTTGTTGAGTTATTCGCTTGCGAGTAACTCAACAACTCAACGTACGGCCCCTATTTATCCCCCATTTAACGGTACTTTGCTAGACTGGGGCGGAATGAAGATCTATA
>NVTF01000146.1 GCA_002401485.1 Elusimicrobiota bacterium
CCGATTGTGATGACCGCCGCGGTGCAAATGGTATTGGTGCCGCCGTTGCTGGCGTTTTTTGGAAAAATATCGATTGCGGGATTTTTGGTGAACCTGATCAGTGTTCCCTTATCGGCTATTGTGACGGGCATGGGATTTTTGGGTTGGGCGACAGGATTGCCGTTGGGGCTTGAGACCGTTATCCAAGGCTTCTGCGCGTTGTGCCGGTTTGCGTCCTCGGGGAGGTGGTCGGTCTGGGAGATCCCGCCGTTTCCACTGAGCGGGTGGTTGTGTTATTATGGGATTCTGTTTAGTGGGATCATGCTCCCCCCGAAACGGGCTGTTCTCGCGAGCCTTGCCGTCGGCGGGACGGCCTTATTAACAACGGTGCAGCGTCCTCCGGAAACTCCCCTTCACCTTCAATTCACCTCATGGGGCGTCATCGTAGGCGCGGGAGGGAAAGATGTATACTGTGTCCGCACGGCCTCGTCGGGGGAAGGCCTCCTGCGCTGTCCGATGCGAAGGACGTTTTCAACCCGCCAAGAGGGGCCGATTCGAGTCAATATTTATGGCAGCAGTATCCAAATTAAAAGCGCACGAACGGGCGATACGCTCGGTGGTTCTGTTCCGCAACAAGGATAAGGTTGAGGCGGTTCGCGCGCTGAAGGAGGTCCGCGCCGCGCTTGAAAAGCGCGGTGTTTCGGTGACCTTGGCTGACGGAAAATCGACTGTCAAGGCGCTCAAGAAATGCGATATCGCAATCGCTTTGGGCGGTGACGGAACGATGCTGCGTTGTTCGCGTGCGGTGGCGCCGCATTTGGTACCCCTGCTCGGCATCAATGTCGGAGGCCTCGGATTTTTAAGCGCCGTGGATCTTTCCGGATTTAAGAAGTCGCTGCCGCAAATTCTCGCGGGAAAATTTGTAGTTGAATCGAGGTGGATGTTGTGCGTCGAAGTCCGTCGGGGAAACAAGGTCGTTTTTGGGCCGCATGCGGCGCTAAACGATTGCGTGATTCGAGGGGGGGAGCAGGCGCGTGCGGTGACGGTGGCGGTTGATTGCGAGGGGCAGTCGGTTGCGACCTACTTCGGGGATGGATTGATTTTTGCCACGCCGACGGGTTCGACCGCCTATGCGCTCGCCGCGGGTGGTCCGGTGGTCATGCCCAATGTAAACGCCTATTTGCTTGCCCCGATCAGCCCGCATCAGTTGACCGCGCGGCCGCTGCTGGTCTCGACGGAGCATTCGCTAAATGCCCAGCTCAAGCGCAGAAATCCCTACGATAAACCCCAAGCCCTGGTTTCGGTGGATGGGCAGATCGACCATTGTTTGAGGATCGGGGAAACCGTGACCCTCGGGCGGGCGAAGCTGTGTTTTAAGCTTTTGGTTCCTCCGAAGCGTTCTCATTTCGATTTGCTGCATGAAAAATTTTCCTGGGGGGTGCGCTGATCGTGCTGAAATCTCTCTCGATTAAAAACTTCGCGGTGATCGAATTCCTGGATTTGGAATTTGAAGACGGGCTGACCGCGTTTACCGGTGAGACCGGCGCCGGGAAATCCATCTTGATCGAAGCGCTCGGATTTTTGCTGGGCGCACGGGGTTCTTTGGACTGGCTCCGGCGCGGTGCCGCGTCGTTGACTGTGCGCGGGACTTTTTCGGATTTCACGATTGAGCGAACCCTTGATGCCAAGGGCCGCACCAAGGCCTCGCGCGACGGCGCCCCCATAAAGGTCAGTGATCTTGTCGCGCTGGGTGCGGGGCTTGTTGATTTTCACGGGCAGCATGAACACCAATCCCTTTTGAATCCACGCGTGCAATGTGAATTGCTGGATGCCTACGGTGAATTGAGTTCCGCTCTTTCAGCGGTGCGTTTCGCCTATCGCGATTGGAAGGAGATCGGGGAGCGGCTTGAAGCCATGCAGCTTTCCGAGGATGTGCGGCTGCAGCGCATCGATCTATACAAATTTCAAATTGATGCGATTGATGCGATTGGTCCCAAGCTCGGGGAAGAAGAAGCGGTGGCGGCTGAATTGCCCCGCTTAAAAAATGCCGAGAAGCTTATTAATCTCTGCGCAAAGGCGTATGCCGGGATTTATGAAAATGAAGGATCGGCGCTGGAACAGCTTCGCGAGGCTGAGACCGCGGTTGAAGAAATGACGCGGCTTGATCCGAGCTTGCGTTCGACCGGTGCATCCCTCGTGCGCGCCCGTGAGGCGGTTGAAGAGGCGTCCTCGGCTCTCGCCTTGTATCGTGATTCGATTGGCGAGGACACCGGCCGCCTGGATGAATTGTTCGGCCGTCAGGATAAGCTCGCGAAACTGAAGTTGAAATACGGCGCTACCGTCGAGGATATCCTCGCCTATCGTGAAAAAATCGGCGGTGATTTGCAGGCCCTGGAAAATCATACCGAAGAACGGGCTGTCCTTGAGAAGTCCCGCAAAAAGGCCGAGAAGGCGCTTTCGAAGCAATGTGAAGCCCTGCATGACCTGCGCCTTGCGGCGGCCAAAAAGTTGGGTGTGAGAATTCAGCGCGAGCTGCAGGATCTAGGCATGGAGAAAGCCAAACTTTCCGTGTCGGTTGAAATGGAAGAGGGTGAATACGGTCCTGACGGCGCCGATCAGGTCGAATTTTTGATTGCTCCCAACCCCGGCGAGACTATGAAAGCCCTTCGTTTGATCGCCTCGGGGGGCGAGCTGTCGCGGGTTATGCTGGCACTAAAAACCGTTTTCGCCGATGCCGATCGAGTGGGCCTCATGGTGTTTGATGAAGTGGACACCGGCGTCGGCGGCGAAGTCGGCCGCGCGGTCGGGGCCAAGTTGGCCGAGCTGGGTAAACGCCGGCAGGTATTTTGCGTGACGCATTTGCCGCAGGTGGCGTGCTGCGGTCAGCACCATTTTCATGTGGTGAAGGGTGTGGTGGACGGCCGGACCGTGACAAACGTCAAGCGGCTCAAGAATAAAACCCGGATTGAAGTTGTCGCACGAATGATTGGAGGCCGGACGGTGACCAAGACAAGTTTGAAGCATGCGGCGGAACTTTTGGAGAGTGTGTGAGCGAAAAAATCAGAGTTCGATTTGCCCCGTCCCCGACGGGAAGCCTGCATATCGGCGGCGCGCGCACCGCGCTTTTTAACTGGCTGTTTGCGAAACGTTACGGCGGGAAATATATCCTGCGCATCGAAGACACCGATGAACTGCGTTCGACGCCTGAGACCGTTGATCAGATTCTGGACTCCCTTTCGTGGCTGGGCCTGCATTGGGATGAAGGGTCCTTCGTTAAAGACGACGGTTCCGTTAATTTGGCCGGCAAAGGCGCGTACGGCCCGTATCACCAAATGGCGTCTGAGCGCCGCGAGTATTATAAAAAGTACGCCCAACAGCTTTTGGATGAGGGCAAGGCCTATTATTGCTGGTGCACCAAGGAAGAGCTCGACGCGCGCCGTAAGGCCGCCGGCCCGCAAGCGCGCGGCTATGACGGGCATTGCCGTTCTTTGGCCGATGACGCGAAAAAGGCCAACGAAGAAAAACCCTTCTCCATTCGTTTTGCGATGCCTAAGGAAGGGGAGACCATCGTTGAGGATGTGATTCACGGAAACGTCGAGTTCGAAAACACACTCTTGCAGGATCTCGTGATTCAGAAAACCGCCGGCGGCCCGACCTATAATTTCGCCTGCGTGGTGGACGATCATCTCATGGATGTGACGCACGTGATCCGCGGCGATGATCATCTGTCCAATACTCCCTCCCAGGTCCAGATGTTTCTCGCCTTGGGATGGGCGGTTCCGAAATTCGGTCACTTAGCGATGATCCACGGCCCCGACGGAAAAAAACTTTCAAAACGGCACGGTGCGGCGTCCGCTGCGGAATATCGAGATCTAGGGTATTTACCCGAGACGGTGCGAAATTATCTCGCGCTTTTGGGTTGGTCGAATTCCGAGTCGCAGCAAATTTTCGCGGAGGGTGAACTCGAGACAAGTTTTTCGATCGAAGGTGTCCAGAAAAGCCCCGCACGTTTCGATCAGGAAAAACTCTTGTGGATGAACGGGGAGTATCTTCGCAAGAAGACCCCGGAACAAATTTTAAGCCTCGCGAAGCCGTTTCTGGATAAAGCCGACTTTGAGTACACCGACGAGGCGATTTTGCCGCTCATTTTAATGGAGCACGATAAATTTCATCTTTTAACCGATGTGCCCAAACGCCTCGACTTCTTTTTTAAGGACGTTGAATACGACGAGAAGTCGGTGAACAAGGTATTAAAGAAAGACGGCGTCGACGCCATTCTGGCAGGGATCGAATCGGTGCTCGCGGGGCTCTCTGAGTGGACGGAACCCAAACTTGAGGAGACGATCCGGGCGTTTGCCGCTGACAAAGACTTGAAGATGGGGAAGGTTTTTCATCCCGTCCGGGTGGCGGTTTCGGGGCGCACCGACGGTCCGACTCTTTTTGGAATGCTTGAACATCTTGGAAAAGACAAGGTGATCGCCCGCATTCACAACGCGCGGGAGAGGTTCTCGGGAGCCGCCGCGTGAGTGACGAATCGTCTTTGGACTTCGTCCGTCAGCGCGTTAAAGACGATCTGGATGCCGGTAAAAATAAGGGGAAACTCGTCACGCGGTTTCCCCCGGAACCCAACGGCTATCTTCATATCGGCCACGCGAAGTCGATTTGTCTGAACTTCGGCATCGCCGAGGAATTCGGCGGCATTTACAATCTGCGCTTCGATGACACCAACCCGGCGGCGGAAGAAGTCGAATATGTCGATTCGATTCAGGAAGACATCCGTTGGCTTGGTTTTGATTGGAAGGACCGGCTTTTCTTCGCCTCGGATTTTTACGGGCGTCTCTACGAATTTGCCGTCGAGCTCATTAAAAAAGAAAAGGCGTTTGTTTGTGATTTGAGTTTGGAAGAAATCGCCGAACGCCGCGGCGACACGGAAAAACCCGGAACCGACAGCCCGCACCGGCAGCGTTCGGTGGAGGAGAATTTAGATCTCTTCACCCGTATGCGAGCGGGCGAGTTCGCTGATGGGACGAAAACACTCCGGGCGAAGATCGATATGAGCCATCCGAACTTCCATATGCGCGATCCTGTGATCTACCGCATCAAGAAGGTTCGCCATCATCGGACCGGCGATAAATGGCCGATTTACCCGATGTATGATTTCGCGCATCCGCTTTCGGATGCGCTCGAGGGAGTGACGCATTCGATTTACACCCTCGAGTTTGAAGTACATCGCCCTCTGTATGATTGGCTGATTGAAAACCTGGACGTGCCCGCTCATCCGCAGCAAATTGAGTTCGCCCGCCTGAACATCGCCGGCGTTCTTATGAGCAAACGCTACATGCTGCGATTGGTCAATGAGGGAAAGGTAAGCGGTTGGGATGACCCGCGCATGCCGACCTTGAGCGGACATCGGCGGCGGGGGTACACTCCCGAATCGATTCGAGAGCTCTGCAAAAAGGTCGGCGTCTCGAAATTCAACAGTCTGACGGAGATTTCGCTGCTCGATCATTGCATTCGTGAGGACTTAAACAAACGCGCCCCGCGATATTTGGGTGTGATGAAGCCGCTCAAGGTGGTTATCACGAATTACCCCGAAGGCCAGGAAGAAGAGTTTGATGCCGTCAATAATCCCGAAGATGAATCGATGGGGAAGCGCAAGCTTTCGTTTTCACGCGAGATTTATGTTGAGGCGACGGACTTCATGGAAGATCCGCCGCGAAAATTTAATCGTCTCACGATCGGCAAAGAGGTGCGGCTGCGCTACGCCTACTTCATTACAACCCAGGAAGTCATTAAAAACGACAAGGGCGAAGTCGTGGAACTGCGCTGCACCTACGACCCGGAGTCCCGCGGCGGGAGCACTCCCGATGGCCGCAAGGTTCGGGGTACGATTCATTGGGTCTCGGCTGCGCACGCGGTGAAAGCCGAAATTCGACTCTACGAACGGCTTTTTCTTTCGGATGAGCCCGCCAAGGAGCTCGATAAAGATCTCGATGAAATGCTGAATCCACATTCCTTGGTGGTCAATAAAGAGGCTCTTGTGGAGCCTGCCCTTAAGGATTTTAAGCCCGGAGTTTCGTTTCAGTTTGAACGAACCGGTTATTTCTGCGCTGACCCGGATTCTAAACCCGGCGCTCCGGTATTTAACCGGACGGTTCCCCTCCGCGACAGTTGGGGAAAAAAGCAGCAAAAATAGACTTGAATCTGTAACAGGACCCGATCACACTAAGAGTGATGCGTTACTGGGTCTACCAGGATTCCCGGATCCTGGGTCCATTCAATAAAGAAGAACTGAGTTCGGTGGAGGGTATCCACCCGACCAGCCTGGTTTGTCCGGATGGCCAAACGGGCACGAAGGAGATGGATTGGGTTCAACTCGATAATATCGAGGAGCTCGGCGTCGTTTTTGGCGCGGCTGCTGATAGGGCGCACCAGGTCGGCAGTCTGGTGGGGAGTTTCGACCAATTCGCGAAGGAAGCTCACGCGTCGCTTGAGAAAATTGGAACTTCCGAAAATTGGATGGAGTCGATCCAAAGCGACCCGCGCCTGTCCGATTTGTGGGGTTCGATGCCCGGTGATATCGGCCCCGAGAAAAATTGGGAATTGCATCAAAACGCCGATCTTGAATCGCGATTTGCGCAGTTGCAGGCGAAGCTTGAGATTCAGGAGAGGCGCCAAAACGAGATTTTGGATCGACTCGGTGAGAAAGACAAACAACTTGCCGACAAAGATAAAACGATTAATGAATTGCGGGCGAAGCTGGATAGCGGGACCGCTTCGGCGCCGTTCTCTCAGACGCCCCAAGCCGAAGATGCTGCGCCGCCGACGGTTGAAATGGTTCCCTTCGAGGATGACATGGAGGTTCCAGCTCCCGTTTCACGTCACGAGCCGGTAGAATCCGGGGACGCCGTTTCCACGGAGTCTTTGTCGGAGCCGATTTCCGATCTTGATGCGCCGATGATTCTTGATGAGACCGATGCCGCAGCGGCTCCACCTCTGGAGGAGGCGCCTGCACCAGCCTTTGACGGCATTCCTGGCCTGGAGGAAACGCCCGCGTTGGATGCGGCTCCCAGTTTGGAGGAAGTGCCGGCCGTGGAGGCCATTGCCAGCCTTGAAGAAGCTCCCACCATGGACGACGCGCCTGCCTTGGACGTTGCGCCCGGCTTGGAAGATGTCCCGGTTATGGAAGAGCCCGTTGCCCAGGCCCCCGCTGTTGATGAATTAGGAATACCAGAGGCTACACCCTTGAAATCGGTTTCTGAAATGCCTTCGGTCGAAGAATTTACACCCCCACCGCCGGATGAAGCCCAGGAACTCCTGCCGCCGGCCGGGGACTTCCCGGCGATGGATGCTTCCCCCGATGTTCCATCGCAGGAAATGCCGTCGTTGGAAGCACCGCCGTTGGACGCGCCGCCGTTGGACGCGCCGCCGTTGGACATGCCGATGCTGGATGCCGCTCCTTTGGACGCGCCGCCGCTTGAAGCGCCTCCTCTTGAGGATGCGTTGGGCCCCGCAGTCATGGGGGGAGACGCTCCACCCTTTCAGATGTCGA
Organism: Elusimicrobiota bacterium; assembly: GCA_002401485.1. GTDB lineage: Bacteria > Elusimicrobiota > Elusimicrobia > UBA1565 > UBA1565 > UBA1565. Next base: position 7,532 of record NVTF01000146.1, read on the forward strand.
CGGCGACACCAGAAACGATTGATTTAAGCGCGCCTGCCGCCGAACCTATCATGGCGGAAAACGTGGTGCCCCCTGCGGGAGACGACCCATTTGCCGCTCCTAAGACATTGATGATGGGAGGGAGTCCGACGCCGATGCCTGCGATTGGGGATGCACCCCCCGAACTGGTTGGGGGCATGCCTCCCGGAATGGAGGGACCTCCAGGCTCCACTCCAATGCCAATTCCTTTGGGGGAGGCCGAGCCGGGCGTTGTCGGAACACCGCCGCCAACGCCGATGCCCTCGATGGGGCAACCGGATCTACCGCAGACGGTTATGGCGG
>NVTF01000147.1 GCA_002401485.1 Elusimicrobiota bacterium
AACGCTCGCCGGGCCCAATCCCGACGGTCCGGAGTTCGCCGAGAAAAATCACAACAAGTTCATGATCTTGGACGGCAAGTTGGTGTTGACCGGTTCGCTTAACTACACAACAAGTGCGGTTCATACCAACTACGAGAACCTGTTCCTTTTGAATCAGCGGACGGATGTGAAGGGCTACAATCAGTATTTCGCGGATATGTTTGCGATGAAACGGGCCGAGGTTGTTGTGCCCAACCCCGAACCCGTCGAACTCCCAGACGCCGAGGAATTGATCGAAGGGCTGCGCGGCCCGCCCCAGGCCGTCCCTGCCGCGCCGGTTTGGGACGAACTTCCTACGCCGCGTACCATCAAGTTCAACGATGAAAATTTTCCCTCCAGCCTCGTCCGCCCCCAGGACCCCGTCGCGGAATACCTTATTAAGGCGATGGATGTATCCAAGAAGACAATCGATCTCGCTCTCTACGAATTCAATCTTGAACCGCTCATGGAAGCCCTGCACCGCGCGAAGGCTCGCGGGGTGAAGGTGCGGGTGGTGATCGACTACTCGCATATGTTCCCCAAGGGCACGCGCTCGGATGGCGATCCCTCCCGTCGCGCTGCAAACATCCAGGCTCTGCTCGATGGGGGCTTTGAGGTGAAGGTGATGCGCGGCGTGCGCAGTCAGGGCATCATGCACCAAAAGGTCGCGATCTTCGACGGCAAGATGATTAATTTCGGCTCTTATAACTGGGCCAAATCCGCAGACCAAAGCCATTTTGAATCCATGATGTTTGAGGACGAAAAGCCTCGCGTTGCGTTCTATAAGAAGATGTACAAATGGTTGTGGAGTTTTTCGGTTTCCTTTGAAGAGGCCGAGGCGCATAAATGGGCACGCGAACGGCCGGAACATGCGCCGATTGATGAGGACATGGCGATCGAACACAATGGGAAAAAATTCCCGCGTCAGGCCTTTTCGCCTGAGGGCATGATCGAAGACACGATCCTGCGGGCGATTCGCGCGGCGGATAAATCCGTCGATATCGTCATGTTCAGCTTTTATTCGGCGCGCATCGCCGAAGAGTTATTGATCGCCAAGCAGCGCGGGATTGAAGTACGGCTGGTGCTCGACAGCATGCAATCCAAAATCATGAAGCTTGATAATTGGTTTGCGTATTACGGCTTCGATGTTAAGATCGTTTCCGGACCGAACCCGTTTGGCAATGTGTTCTGGGAAAAGAATCACAACAAATACATCATCGTCGATGGAAAGTTGATGGGCATCGGCTCTTATAACTACACGAAAAATGCCGAGATCAACAGTTATGAGAATGTGAATTTCTATTACGACAATGTGGATGTGGCCTTCTTCCTTGCCTTCTTTAATATGCTCCACCGCACTGGCTGGAAACCGTTGACCCCGAAGGCCCCGCCGGAAGGCCTGCCCACGCCTCAGGAATTCTTCAGCCAAGAGCGCTTGGAATCCCTCATGGCCGATTACGCCGAGCTCTAAAGTACGTGGGGTCAGACCCTCGTTACTTAGGAGTATAATGGGCGCATGATCACCCTTCTTTCTGTATTCTTGATGACGTTTGTCGGCACGGCGGACGCGCAGGTATTGAAGCTGCGCAAGACGACCTGGAGAGGTGAAACTAAAAATCTCGTTGAAGGCCTGACGCTCAAGGGTGATTTTCGGCTTCGGCACGATAATTCCAGCAAACGCTCCGGAGGCCAGAAAACACGATCGCGGTTTCGAACCCGCTTGCGTTTTGAAGCTCTCGTGGATTTGCCGGAGAATCTGCGTGTAGGCCTGCGACTGGCTTCGGGATCGGGCAGTCAGGTTTCAACAAACCAGAGTTTCGATAATCTGGGTAGTGGTAAGGGCCTTGTCATTGATCGGATTTACCTGCAATGGAAACCCCGTTGGGCGACTCTGAGTTTCGGAAAAATAAAGAACCCTCTTTGGTCGATCGCAAGCTCCGACATTGTTTTTGACACCGACCTCAACCCTGAGGGTTTTGGTCAACAGCTCGAGTGGGGGAATGTTTCTCTCAACGCGCTGCAGATGGTTGTTGATGAGGATTTCGGCTCTGAAGCGCAGCAGTGGCTTTTCTCACAGCAGTTGGCGGCGACCCTGAAACTCCCAAAGGGCTTTGATTTTGCGGGCGGTGCCTCGTGGCATGAATGGGTTAACGAACGTTTCTCAACATTAGGTCAGAAGACAACGCTTGAGGGTAATCGCCGCGTCCCTGCCGGACCCGGGGCTGGTTCACTCGCAAACGATTTTGCGGTGTTTGAATTCTCGGGGGAGTTGAGCCGGACAATCAATTCCTTGCCCGTGCGGCTGCAGGGATCCTTTATTAAAAATACGAGTGCCCTGTCTGTTCGTTCCAATGCCGGCGATGCATCACGTTATGATTTGGGTTATCACTTCGGAACGATTGTGGGGAAGGCGAGTGCCGCTCGGTCCTGGGAAGCCGCTTATTTCTATAAGTGGTTGGAAACCGACGCGACAGTCGCGGATGCGGCGGACGCTGATTTTGGAGACGGCGGCACCAATCGCCGCGGACACATTTTCTGGCTCGCTTACAATCCGAGAGATTGGATGCAGCTTAAGGCGAAGTTTTTTGTCTCATCGGTGATCGATGAAAACCTGGCGCCCGGGGCCGATGACATCAACCGCGTTCTGCTTGATGTGGCTCTGAGATTTTAAGAAATACACGTTCATCGAAAGGCTTGCGCGGCGAATCCGACTTCACCGCCTGCTGGATCCGCCGCATGGTCATAGTGGAGGGTTTTTCCCTTGCTCTTGGGAAACAGCCGTTTGTGAAGTTCTGAAAACGCATACAGCGCGCTGACGCCGCAAACCTTTCGGGCGTTGTCATCAAACTGAACGGACTCTAAAAACCCTGTGCTGTCCTGGGCTTCGAGTTTTCTAAGACTCTCTTTGTCTTCGCGAATCGTTTTTTCGAGGAACTTTCCAACGGCAGGCTCTTTATCCCCGAAACACGGTCCGATGTGGGCGAAGTCGACTCCCGCCAAAAGACAAATGCTCCCCGAATAGTTGGCGAGCAAATCAGAAAGACGATCCAGGAAGGCGCGCGTGCGGTCACCGGGATTGTTCCCGAAAATATCGCAGGAGGAGCATAAAATGGGAAGAATCGCAGGGCCGTCCTTGATGTCAAGGCGTTGTTGGCAATAACGCAGATATACCGCCTGGAATTCGATCGAATGTTCGGTGCGATGAACGAGTTCATCGGCGCGCGCATCGAAGGGCAGGTCCGCGCATAATTTCTGAGCCAAAGCCTCATCGGTCCGGGCGGGTCCAAAGGGCGTCCCATAATCCTTGCTCGTCACGATAAAGGGAGTCCTTGGACCTTGGTGGGCGACGCCGAGTATTACAGTTAAATCGGCGAGGCCGGAGCGTAGAAGTTCTCGATAGGCCCAGGCATAGGTTGCTTTTCCTCTGTTAAAGTCGATATGAGGGGAAACGAGTCCCGTTAAGGGTTTTGCGGAGTGAGCCTTGCCTGCGTCACCGGGTCCTTTCTTAAGCGAGAAATAACCATCGAGGTTGCGGGTGAGGACGGTGGATTTATCGGCGTAGCTGGCTCCCGCGAGATAGGCCGGACGTTCCTTGGCGGTGCGAAATGCCTTTAAGACGGCGGCATGGGCCTGGCGGAAACGTTCGTTGTCGCGGAGCGCGAGATAGATAGCCTCTTGTTCCTCCACGGGGAAGGCATCAATGCCGCGCAATCGGGGTAAAGGCTCATTCACACCATAGTGCTACAATAGATTCATGCGGACAATCCAGCTTTTCCTCGCGGACCTTAAGGAGCTGCTCTCTAATCGCGAATTTGCGTCTTTGCGCAAGGCCCTTCGGCAAATCAGTCCGATGGACCTCGTGGAAGGTTGGGAGGAATTCTCAACGGACGAACAAACCGTTTTGTTTAAGTTGGTCCCGCGGCAGCGCGCGCTGCAGCTTTTTGAAGAGCTCGAGCCGGAGCATCAGGAAGAACTTCTCGGTGCCTTGCGAAAGGAAGAAATCGAGGAGCTCGTAGAGGATCTCGATCCGGCGGAAACGAGTCGTATCCTCCGCGAATTACCGGTCCCTCTTGTGCGGCAATTGGAGTCGATGCTGAGAAAGAAGGGGGACGTCGGAGAGGAAGTCGAGCGTTATCTCAAATACCCGGAAGACAGTGTCGGCGCTCTCATGCGGACGAATTTCTTTTCCCTCAACCCGAGTTGGACCTGCCGTCAGGCTCTCGACATGATTCAGCGCGGTGTGCGCCTGCGTCTGATTGAGATGATGTATTTGGACACCTTGTTCGTTCTGGACGGCGATGAACGTTTGGCGGGCATTGTTTATCTTAAAGAGCTTGTTGTTGCGCCCCCGGAAATGAAGGCCTCGGAGTTGATGAATCCCGACCCGGTCGAATTAAAACCGGAGATGGATCAGGAAGAAGCCGCCCAGATGTTCTCGCACTATAAATTTGGAAGCATGCCGGTTGTGGATTTGCGCCGGCGTTTGCTTGGCGTTGTTCTCGACACCGATATTATTGAGGTTGTGGAAGAGGAAGCGGAAGAGGATCTCGCTAAATTCGCCGGTACTGCGGCTGAAGATTTTGAAGAGCCGACTGCTTTTGCCTCCGCGTGGCATCGCATGCCGTGGATGGCGGTTGCCGGTCTTGGACAAATTATCGTCGCGGCGGTTATTTGGGGATTTGAAGGCTCCTTATCCAAACTTGTCGCGTTGATGACCTTTATTCCGCTGATCGCCGCGCTGGGCGGCAACGTCGGTTCCCAATCCGCGATTATTATGGTTCACGCGATTTCTTCGGGGGAACTCGAGGAAGACGAGGCTCTGCCATCGGTGATGCGCGACTTGAAGGTCGGGCTCATGCTGGGATCGGTGTTTAGCCTGATCATGGTGGGGGTCTCCTATCTTTTTTATGGAGGCCGGTTCGGGCTTTTATTTTCGATTGTGACGGGATTGGGAATCCTCATCTCGATGTCGGTGGCGGCGACGCTTGGCGCTTTTGTTCCGATTTTCTTCGACCGGGTCGGGATCGACCCCGCTACAGCGACCGGCCCGCTGGTCACAACCCTAACCGACATCATCGGCACTGCCGCTTATTTAGGAATCGCCTCGTGGGTGCTTCTTTAATTCAAAAACAGTTTTGCGTCCGCAAGCCCTTGGTCGACAGCGGGCACGCAGCAGGCATTTTTAAAATCGAGCATCGTGAATTCAAGTACCTTGGAGGGGGCGAGCCGGAGTATTTTCGGCGGTGACGGGAGTTTCTTAAGGGAAGCGATCCCCGCTTCAACCTGGTTCAAGGCCGCTTCGCGGCCTTTCTGTTCAAACGCGATCCAGGGGTTCCAAAATTTCCGGCCTCGTTCCTCGATCTGAACCATCTCAACGATGAGAACCGTGCCGCAGCCGGCAAGGGCTTGGAAGGAAAGCGCCTCCCCGGTGGGGATTCCCCCATCGATATGAATCGCGCCGTTGATTTCGACGGGTGGAAAAACGACCGGGATCGAGGAGCTCGCAATGAGCCGATGCGCTAACGGTCCGTCCCATGCTCCCTGCGGCGCGAAGCGGTGGTAGGCGGGTCGGTTAAGTTCTGTGTTGACCGTAACAACGGTGAAATCAAAGGCGGCTAATCGTTTTGCATTTTCATCATCGTGCGCCACCTGCACCGATTCGTGAAGGGGATCTCCGGAAAACAGACTAAAAGGGGAGTAACAAGGAGCGAAACGGAGAATTCGGCCATCGGAAACGTTGTGCCATCGATCCAGGAGTTCAGGCATCGCGCCGAGAAAATGCGCGGCACCGGCGAGCGCTCCCGAGCTGTAGCCGAGGACGCGTTCAAAGCGAAGCCCTCCGCGCAGGAGTCCATCGAGAAATCCCGCTTCCCATGCGCCAAGCGCACCACCGCCGGTAAGGACAAGTCCGAGAGGCCCTTTCAAGTCCACTCAGTGAGTGTAGAACGCAAGCGGGCTGCGTTCAAGGCTAGATGCGCGATCGCGCATTCCGGAAGACCGGAGTAAGGCGACCCGCGCGTCGCTGATCGAGGGCGTTAAACGATCCCTGAACGGCGGCATTGTTGAGCTCGCCGGGCCTGCGTCCTCCGCCTACGGCGAGGGCGTCGAGGCGTTCGGCTGCCAGCATGACATTGAGTAAAAGGCGATTGATTTCCCGTTTGGCGAGGTCCGTCGCCCAGCGAACGGAGTCTTCGAGGGTGGAGCTGTTGTTCCAGGCTTCTTCAGCGGCTGGACGCAATGCTGAAGGGAGGCGCGACAACAAACAATTGCGAAGCGGTCCGCTGCATTCCTCGTTGATCCAATTGTCGATGTCCCGCGACGTGACGGGCGGAACCGGGTCGTTGGAGAGGCCGTAGGCGTGTGAAAGGGCGATAAGCTGTACCGGGGTCAGCGGCACGCTTTTCCCGAGAATATGAACTTCTTCGCTGGATATTTCCGCATAGAGTTCCTTGCGCGCTGTGCGTACGGCGAGGCGTTCAATGAGCGCGGGGTCCCCCACGATGGCCCCGATACGCGCGAGTTCGTCTCGCGCCGCGGCGGTGTCGTTTTGAGCCTGCTCCACGAGAGCGGCGATTTTGTCGGCGTCGAGTCCGTCGAGTTCTTCGGCGAGGGCTTCGGCAACGATCGGCGGTAAATCGGCAATGGCGTCCGCGAGGGCTTGGGCCGCATGCACGGGATCGACGCTGGCGAGCCCCTCCTGAATAACTACAAGAACAGCATCGAGGCGAACTACCGCATCGTAGACCTTCCGTGCGATCGGAAGTTCCCCGGCGGCGGGGGCGGAGTCATTGCGGTGCGTCCCGGTTGTGGTGAATCGTAAATTCCGTTTTGATTTCCTCGGATTGTATCGGAAGGTCAGCATGAGTGAGCGCGCCTTTGTTTCGACGCCGCCGAAACTAATATCGTCGACGCCGAGATCGATGCCCATATCCCAGGACTTCGCGATCCTAAAATCAGAGCCGATGCTCGTTCGTTTGCGCTGAAATTCAATTAAGTCGCCTTTTTCTTCCTCGACCCGCAGGCGCAGCGAAAGCGGGTCGCCCTGTCTAGGAATAACCAGGGAAGAAGTGAGGGTTTCGATGTCGGTGGTCGCATTTTGCTGCCGGCCGAATTTAACGCGGTACCCAAGATTCTCGCGTGTTCTCCCCCAGAAGGCGAATGCGTCGTGTTTGGCGGTTCGTTCTTCCTTCAGTTTTTCGGTCCAGGTACGGCCGCCTTCGATTGCGCTTTGGGTGAGTCCGGTGAAAAACCCCATGGAATGGCGATTGTTGAATTTCCAGCGCACCCCGACTGTCTCGTCTATGGAGAGGTTTGGGAACATGTCGACTGCGCGCATAACTCCCATGACCGACCACCCGACATCGATCGGGCCGAAGAGGCTGTAGGCGCGACCGATTCTCCCGAGGGCACTCCCTATAAAGAGGGTTTGAGATTCTGACGGAACGTCCGTGCCGTAGCGGGCATTCAGGTCCAGAATGAACAGCTTGGAGTCGTATTCCCAGTCAAACCATTTGCCCGATCTCGAGCCGTATTTCCGAACTCCAAAATAGGGGCTTGTTCCCAGTAGGGGGTCTGAATCGGCGGGGTCAAGGGCGCCGAATTCCAGATCAAGTCCTTTTGAGGGGTCCGAATATAGAATGCTGTCAGCAAATACCGGGGTCGCTGAAGCAAACAGAAGGGTTAAAATGACGAATTGCAGCATCTCCGCATTATAGGGAAGAGCTAGGCGAATGCCGATGGTCTAGAGGCCTAACGAGCGCCCGGCATTAGGCCTTAAAAAACTAGGCCTTTCCGTGGCACTTCTTGTATTTTTTCTTGCTGCCGC
>NVTF01000148.1 GCA_002401485.1 Elusimicrobiota bacterium
CAACGCCTCAACCCTCAACGATTCCCACACCCGAACAGCTGAGGCTGACCCCCGCCGTTACGGGTTTCGCAAGCCTGCCCCGCGGACTCGTTCTGGTCACGGGCCCGACCGGGTCTGGAAAATCGACAACCTTGGCGGCTCTGATTGAGATGGTCAACCAGACTCGCCCCGACCACATCCTCACCGTTGAAGACCCCATTGAATTCGTGTACGAATCCAAGAAATGCATCATTCGCCAACGTGAAGTCGGCCAAAATACGAAGAGTTTCGCCAACGCGCTCAGAGGAGCACTGCGGCAGGACCCCGACGTTATCCTGGTCGGTGAAATGCGGGACCTGGAAACGATCTCACTGGCGATCACAGCGGCGGAAACGGGTCACCTTTGTTTTGGAACGCTGCACACCAAGGACGCCCCTTCCACCATCGACCGCATTCTCGACGTCTTCCCCCCGCATCAACAGTCGCAAATTCGCGTTCAGTTGGCCGTGACCCTGCGCGGCGTTGTCTCGCAGGTTCTTTTGCCTCGAAGCGATGGAAACGGCCGTGTTGCCGCCCGCGAAGTCATGGTCGTCACCCCCGCGATCAGCAATCTCATCCGCGAAGGGAAAACACACATGATCTACGGTGCCATCGATACCGGCGCGAAACACGGCATGCAGCCGATGGATAAATCCCTCGCAGACCTCGTGAAGGCCGGACTCGTCGGTATCGACGAAGCGGTCAAACGCGTCGTGAACATTAAGAGCTTTGAAATGCTTGTCGGCCGCAAAGTCGACGTCAATAAAGCGACATCGATGGGTTAGAGCAATTCCATGCCCGAAAAAAACCACGACTATCTAAAATCGATTAAACTTTTCGCCAAGATTCCCAACGATCAGCTCGCCTCGCTTGCCGGGTTTCTGGAAAGCGAGACCCTCGAAGACGGCAAGATTATCTTCGAAGAGGGCCAGCCCGGTGACAGCTTATACTTCGTATCTTCAGGCAACGTTGTTATTTCCAAGAAACTCCGTCATGCCGATAAAGAAGTCGCGACCAGACGCAAAGAACTCGCGATTCTCGGACCCGGTGACTGCTTCGGAGAAATGGCGATCCTCGAAGCCGGCCGGCCGCGATCAGCCGATGCAATCGCCCGCGGCAAGACCGGATTGAGCCGCCTCGGGCGTACCGAATTAAATAAATGGCTCGAAACCTATCCACAGCTCGCGAGCGGTTTTTTCGCCCAGCTCGTCGAAATGCTGTCGGGACGTCTGCGCCGTTCGTCCAACGAATTAACGCTCATCTACGATCTGAGTAATCTTCTTCTCGAACAATTCGATAGCGTCAAAGAGTTAGTTGATAAGTTCATGCGCAGACGCATGCAATACCTAGAAGGGCATTGGACCTCCGGCGCCTACATCTACAATGAGTTTAACGATGAAATGGACCTCGTTGACACCGAAGGTGATTTTGACGCGGTCAAAAACGAAATCACAATTCCGGAGCCGGGGGATAAGAACGTTTGGATAGACGACAACACCTACCAGGTTATTCTTCCCGGTGAAAAGCGCTGCATGGGCTACATTGTCTTCCATCGCAAAATCGCGCTCAGCGAGGAAGAAAAGAACGAAGCCGCGCGAACGCTGACAACCACGGCACGCTTGGTCACCTCGGCACTCGTCAATCTTCAATTTCGTCTCGAAGAGGTGATGCGCTCTCGCCTCTCCTCAAGCCGTCAAATGGGGCAATTATGAACGATCCCGTCTCTCCGCAGGTGCAAGGACGGCTTTTCAAACGCTTGGCCCTCGCCGCGGCCAACGCTGCCGATGACAAGAAGGGATCGGACATCCTGCTCTTTCATATTCGACCTGTCTCGGAACTCGCGGACTACATGATCATCACCAGCGCGAACTCCCCGCCCCAAATGCGGGCGATTGAAGAAGAAGTCAAACACGTCATGAAGGACGCGGGTGTTCCGCCGCGACGACGGGACGGAAAACAAAGCGAACACTGGCGCGTCATGGATTTCGGCGGGCTCATCGTGCACATCATGCATCCAACCGCCCGTGAATTTTACGCCTTGGAAAAAATATTTGACGGCGCAAAGCTGATTTCGTGGGAACCCAAAACCCCCGGAAAAAAGAAGAAGGCTAAAAAGGTTGTTAAGAAAAAAACCTCACGGAGGAAAAGTGGCTGATCTCACCCAGGTTCTCACCGAGGCGGTCAAACGCGGAGCAAGCGACATTCATATCGTCGCTGGCAAACCGCCGATCCTGCGCATCAACGGCCAAATCACTCCGATGGATGGCCTGCCTCCACTGGAAAAAGAAGATACGCGCAACATGATTTATTCGGTCCTCTACGAGGATCAACGGGCTCGTTTCGAAAAAAACTGGGAACTCGATTGCTCCCTCGCGGTCCCAAACGTTTCACGCTTTCGCGTCAACGTCTACAACCAACTCAAAGGCGTCGGAGCGGTGCTTCGCGTCATTCCATCAAAAATTCCGACGCCCAATGAAATCGGACTCATGCCTTCGGTTGCAAAACTAGCGGAACTTCCGCGCGGTCTCGTGCTCGTAACCGGACCGACGGGATCGGGGAAATCGACGACACTCGCGTGTCTCATCGAACTGATCAACCAAACCCAGCGCAAGACAATTCTAACGGTGGAAGATCCCATTGAATTCGTCTACGAAGACAAACAGTCCATTATTTTACAACGCGAAGTCGGACAACAAACGAAGTCGTTCGGGAACGCCCTCAAACACGCGGTGCGTCAGGACCCCGACGTCATCCTCGTTGGCGAAATGCGCGACCTCGAAACAATATCTCTAGCAATTACAGCCGCAGAAACGGGTCACCTTTGCTTCGGAACTCTTCATACCCAGGACGCCCCAACCAGCATCGACCGCATGATCGATGTATTCCCGCCGAACCAACAGCAGCAGGTGCGCATCCAGGTATCCACCGTCCTCCAAGCGGTGGTCACGCAGACACTGATGCCTCGCAAGGACGGCAAGGGCCGGGTGGCCTCACGCGAGGTCATGATCGGAACACCGGCGGTCGGCAACATCATCCGCGAAGGCAAGACCCACATGCTTTACGGCGCAATCGAATCCGGCGCCAAGTTCGGCATGATTTCAATGGACCAGCATCACGCGTTCCTCGTCAAACAAGGACTGATCTCGCTGGAAGACGCCCTCGCCAAAGCCCATGACGCAGCGGGCCTCAAGAACCTGCTCTCCATGGGCAATCCCCCTGCGGCCCAATGATACTCGAGAGACTGCAAAAGGATCTCGAATCGCGCCTGCATGCCTGGGCGAAGTCCGAAGGGGTCGACACCCCGACGCCCGTGCTGCTCAAGCCGGCGCCCGACAACCTGCCCGATTTTGATCTTTCGACGCCCTGGCCGCTCTCGATGGCCAAACCACTTAAGAGCAAACCGCTTGAAGTAGCCCAACGGGCGGCCCTAACCCTGGAAGGCATTCCGGTTTCGGCTACCCCGCCCGGATTTATCAACATTAAACTCTCCCCCGAAACCCTCGCGGAGAATCTTAAATCTCTCATTGCTGCGCCGGGGGATTACGGCAAAGGGGAAGGCAGCCGAAACATCAATCTTGAATTTGTGTCTGCCAATCCTACGGGGCCGGTTCACGTGGCTTCCGCCCGCGCCGCAACGCTCGGAGACTCCCTCGCACGCATCCTCAAGCACCGGGGCCACGCCGTTCATACCGAATTTTACGTCAACGATGCCGGCCGCCAAGTCGAAACCTTGGGGCTCTCGGTTAAAGCGCGCTATGACCAAGCCAAAGGAAAGGATGCTGAGATTCCTGAAGGCGGCTACCTGGGAGACTACATCAAGGACATCGCAGCCAAGGCTCCGCAGGAAGCGGAACAGTGGGACGCGGCCGCCTTCGGCCAATTCGCCATTGAACTCAATCTCGCCGGCCACAAAACCGATATGGAGAATTTCGGCGTCACCTTCGACCGCTGGTTCCTCGAATCGGAGCTGCACGAGGAAAAGGCGCTCGACTTAGTGCTGAAAAAACTTAAAGGACTCGGCAAGGTTTATGAAAAAGACGGCGCGACCTGGCTCGACACCGGGGGCGAAGACGGCGAAGACGACAAGGACCGCGTGCTTATTCGAAACGATGGACGCCCGACCTACTTCCTCGCCGATATCGCCTACCACCAGGATAAGATCAACCGCGGCGCAAAAGAGCTGATCGACATCTGGGGTGCGGACCATCACGGCTATCTACCCCGCATGAAGGACGCGATCACGGCGCTCGGATACGCCAAAGGAACCTTTCAAGCCATTATCCACCAACTTGTGAAGCTGCTGCGCGGAAAGGAAGTCGTGAAGATGTCCAAACGCGCCGGTGATTTCGTAACCCTCCGGGAACTGGTCGAGGAAGCCGGGCTTGATGCGACCCGCTACTTCTTCGCCATGCGCACCCCCAACGCTCACATGAATTTCGACATCGAACTCGCGAAAAAGAAATCCAATGAGAACCCTGTCTTCTATGTTCAATACGTACACGCGCGGGTTTGCTCAATTTTTCGGGAAGCAAAAGACCGCGGGGTTGAAGGAGAGGCCAGCGACGCAGCGCTCGCCGCACTCGATCACCCAACGGAACGCGCACTGCTTCTCAAACTCGCATGGTTTGCGGAAGTCCTGCGCGGCTGTGAAAAAGAACTTTCCCCGACCGGGCTTGCGACGTATCTCGGGGAACTCGCCGGCCTCTACCACAAATTTTACGAACAATGCCACGTTCTGGATACCGACGCACCCGACAAAACAAAGGCTCGCCTGACCCTCTGTGCCGGCGTCCGGGCTCTTATCGCCGAAGCCCTCGGCCTCCTCGGGGTGTCCGCCCCCGAGCGGATGTAGCACGATCTTGCCGCCAACCCCATTCCAGGGTATAGTCAAGGGTAGGATCCCCATATGCGACAACTCCCCCTATTCTTAGCGGCAGTGCTGGTCCTGTCCGCGTCAGCGGCGAAGAAGTCCTCCAAAAAATGGGCCGCGGTCGAGGCGACTGTTGTGGACCAAAAGGGCAATCCGGTCGAGGATGCAATCGTCTTCACACTGGATGGGACTTCCTCTCGCAAAGCCAAGACAATCGTCATGGTAATGAAGGACATGGACTTTGCCCCGAAATTCGTCGCCGTGACCGTAGGTGATTCGGTGTCCTTTCCGAATCGAGACACCACCCACCACCATGTCTACTCGTTTTCAAAAATTAAAAAATTCGACTCCCGCCTCTACAAAGACGGCAAACCGAAAGTTGTTAAATTCAACAAAGCCGGACTCGTTAAGGCCGGTTGCAAAATCCATGACTGGATGAAAGGAACGATTCTCATAACAACATCGGATCGACGCGTTTTCACCGATGCCGGTGGAGTGGCCGTTCTCAAGGTCGCGCGGGGAAAATCCGTGCGATTGGGCATCTACCATCCCCGCCTGCGGGGAAAACACACGAAGCATGAAGTCGACGTCGCACTCAGGAAGGGCAAAGGAACCGCCTCGTGGAAGCTCAAGTTAAAGAAAAAGAAGAAGAAAAAATCCACCCGCAATAAGGTCTATTACTAACCCCCTCCGCGTGCCTTTCATCCCGTTTCGCTTAAAAGTTCTCGGCGCGTTTTTAACTCTCTTAACCGTCGTCCTTGTTTCCAGTCTCAGCCTGGTGGATCGAAGCCAGACCAAACAAATCAAAGCGGAAATCCGCCAACAACTCGACATCGCGCGCAACGTTTTTGTCTCGCTGCTCAAGCGGCGCGAGAGCGAACTCAACCGGTCGCTCTCGATCCTCTCGAAAGACCACGCCTTTAAACAAGCCCTCGCGACCGAAAATATGGGCACCATTGTTTCCACGCTTGAGAGCCTGCAATCCCGCGTCATGGCCGATGCCATTTGGATTACCGATGACGAAGGAATGGTGACAGAATCCACCCTTGAAGATGTGGAGGCGGACAGCCTTGAGGAACTATCCATCATTGAAAATGCCCTCGACGAAGAGGTGGGGTCCGCGATTATTCCCATCCATGGAATGCCGTACCAAATTACGGCGGTCCCGGTCCTCGCTCCCGATGTTGTGGGCGTTCTCATCGCCGGCTTTCGCATCGATGATGCCGTCGCCGAAGAGATTAAGGCGATCACAAAAACCGAGGTCTCTTTTAAAAGAGGTGGGACTATCTTCGCTTCAACCCTCTCTTCCAAGGACGCCCGGAAGGCCTTGGAGAAAGAAGCGGATGCCTTTGTTGCCGGAGAGCCCCGCCTGCTCTCTTACGGGGACTTCCAAGATCTCGTCCTCCGAGCGCCTGTCGCGCCTGATGTTTCTGCGTTTCTCCAACGCTCCTGGGATGACGCGCTCGCCCCGCTTCGTGAACTTCGCAAGCTGGTATTTTTTGTCGGCCTTATTGGATTTCTTCTGACGGCTGTTGTTGGGCTTTTCGTGGCGGGCAGCGTGACCGCTCCCGTCGCGCTGCTCGTGAAAGCGACGCGAAAACTGAACGCCGGAATCCTTAATACCCATGTCGACATTCAGCAAAACGACGAACTCGGAGAGCTAGGAAAGGCCTTCAATGAAATGGCCGGCGGCTTACGAGAGAAGGAGAAATTTCGAGATGTGCTCAACAAGGCGGTCTCCAAAGAAATCGCCGAGGAACTCCTCAAAACAGGAAAAATCGAACTCGGCGGCGAAGAACGCATCGTGACGGTTCTCTTTTCCGACATTCGAAGCTTCACAACGCTTTCCGAAACCTTATCACCTCAAGATCTCATCTCGCAGCTCAACGACTACTTCACACGTATGGGCGGTCCCATCGATTCCGAAAAAGGCGTCATCGACAAATATATTGGCGACGCGATCATGGCTATTTGGGGCGCCCCCCTCTCCAAAGAAGATGATCCCGTCCGCGCCCAGCGCGCCGCACTCGGCATGCTGCGGGAGTTGGAGGACCTCAACGTGGAACGCGAGGTGAAGAAACAGCCTCTACTGCGCATTGGCATCGGCCTGCACACAGGGCCTGCGGTCGCGGGAAACCTCGGATCCGAAAGCCGCGCGTCCTACACCGTCATCGGCGACGCGGTGAACCTGGCAAGCCGAGTCGAAGGACTCACCAAACATTACGGCGTGCAGATCATGGTCACGGCCGCTGTTCGCGATGCATCTCCCGGAGGTCGGTTCCTATACCGGTCACTCGATTATGTGCGTGTTAAAGGGAAGAAAAAACCCGTCGAAGTTTTTGAACTCATCGGAGAAGACGAGACAATGCCGAATTGGCTCGCCGATTATGAGAAGGCTGTTGGCGCGTACCGGGACGGCCGCTTGGAGACCGCACGGGAATTATTTTCAAAACTCATGGAAACCCAGAAAAGCGACCGCGCTGTTTTCTTATACATGGAACGCCTTGCCGGTCTCCCCGAAACCGCTCCCGAAAACTGGAACCCCGCACACACCATGACGGAAAAGTAAGCCCTCCTGCCGCAAACCCTTAACGCAACAAACGCACGCGGTGCCTGGCACCTCCCGAAGAGCACCTAACACACAAATGCGCCTGAAACCTCAAACGTCTCCGCAAAAAATCCTTATTTTTCCTACCTGGAACTAGCCCCGGGGCTAATGCCGGTCACTTAAGGGTTTTCGCGCGCCGGATTGGATATTTCCGGCCCCACCTTTTGACTGTTCTAGAGTAAGTTCTT
>NVTF01000149.1 GCA_002401485.1 Elusimicrobiota bacterium
GTCAAGAATCGGGCTTATGGCGCCAAGAATCCAAAGGCTCACCTTAAGACCGCGGTTAGCGCCCAAGAAGTGCACGGTTCCCGTCTGGTCGCACCGCCGCTTAGCGAAGTGGACATTAGCCCGATCTCGGACGGGGCTGCCGCGGTGATCCTCGCCTCCGAGGATTTTGCGAAAAAACGATGTTCCAATCCTGTTTGGGTCGAAGGGGTGGGCATGAGCGCGGGTGCTCCCATGACGGATCGCAATCTCGCGAAATCACGCGCTTTGCGCGATGCTTCCAAGGCTGCGTATCAGATGGCGGGTGTGGCCTCCCCCTCTCGCGAGATCGATGCCGCGGAAATTTCGGAAGAGTTTTCCTACCAAGAGCTGCTGTGGCTGTCCGAGATGAATTTCCCCCACGGCGACCGCACCAACCGTTCCGGTGGTTGCCTGGCGGCGCATTCGGCGATTACGGCCGGACTTGTACGCATCATCGAAGCGACGCTGCAGATTCGCGGCACGGCATCCTCTCAAATTGACGGCGTTAAACGCGCGTTAGCCCACGGCCAAAACGGAATTTGCGGCCAATCCCATTGCGTTTGGATATTGGGAAAAAACTAATGGCCAATCGAGTTGCTATCGTCGGCGTCGGACAAACCCATCATACCGGCCGCCGTTTAGATGTAACCGGGGTTGAGTTGATCAACGAAGCCGTGCAGCGCGCCCTTGAGGATGCCCAGTTGACGCGCGATGACATCGACGGCGTAGTCATCGGCAATATGGATCACTTTGAAGGCATTAATGGCGTCGAATGCTGGTCAATTCTCGGCAACGGCGGACTGAATAAGCCGACGATCAAATTGACCACGGGCGGTACGACGGGAAGCACCTTGGCGATGGGCGGTTATCACATGACCGCTTCGGGTTATTTTGAGAAATTGCTCGTGATCGGTTGGGAAAAGAATTCTGAATCCGATACAACCGGTGCGATTACGACGGCTTTTGATCCGATTTGGGATAGGCCTGTTTTTGCCGGCGCCGTGAGCGGCTTGGCCGCCGAGGCTCGTTTTTATATGAACAAATTCGGCGTGACCGAAAAAGACGCGGCGCGCGCCGCGGTCCGTGACCGAAAACACGGTGCCAACAATCCCTACGCCCATATGCGCAAAGAAGTGTCCCTGGAGCAGGTCATGCGTTCGCCTATGCTGGCGGACCCGATCAAAGCCTACGATATGTGTCCGCGTACTGATGGGGCCTGCGCGCTTATTTATGCGGCGGAGGGTGCGGCCGAGAAAATTTGCAAAACGCCGGCGTGGATCCATACGGTGACGAACCGGCATTTGTATTCTTATTTAAGCGATACCGAGTGGTACCCGCTGGTATCCTTGCAAGAGGCGGCGAAAGAAGCCTATTCAAATTTAGGCGTGAAGGAGCCGCTCAAAGAATTCGACGTGATGGAACTCTATACGCCGTATTCCATGGCAAATCTGTCGTGGATTGAAGCCTTGGGTTTGGCGAAGCAAGGTGAGGGGGCGAGGCTTATTGAGGACGGTGCGACCGAAATGAACGGAGTCCTGCCGATCAATCCCTCCGGCGGCGTCATTTCTACCAACCCAATCGGAGCGACGGGTCTCATTCGGGCCGGCGAGTGTGCGCTTCAGATCATGGGGCGCGCGGGCGCACGCCAGGTGCAAGGCGCGAAGAAGGCTTTGTCGACTGGATTTGGCGGATGCATGTGGTCGGATTTATTAATTTATGGCGCAGATAAGCCCAACTAAAAGAAAAAATCGTCCTCTCACTCTGAGCAGCGGCGACGCGTTTCAGCCGTTTCGCTACAGCGTGGGGCGCTTCGGCAGCAAATTCCTCGTCGCCCTGCGCGATGAGAAGAAATTTCTCGCCGTTAAATGCGGGGAATGCAGCCGGGTTTACAGTCCTCCGCATCCCCTCTGCGGCCCGTGCTACAAGAAGATGGACCAGTGGCTTGAGGTCGGGCCTTTGGGTACCCTGACAACGTTCACCATCCTGCGGTTCCAATTTATAGATCCCGAGACCGGCCAAAAAAAGCCGGTTCCGTACGGCTACGGCTTCATCAAACTGGACGGTTCCGACACTAACTTTCAGCACTTCGTCAGCTTGGAGTCCGGCGAAGATCTGCATATTGGAATGCGCGTTCGTCCCGTCTTTGAGGAAACGCGAACCGGAGATATTCGCGACATTCGCCACTTTGAGCCTGTTCCTGGAGATTAATTGATGCCGCCCAAAAATATCGTCTTTGAAGATTTTAACGTCGGCGATGTCTTTGAAAGTCCCAGCACCGATCCCATGACTGCCGAGAAGATCCGCGCCTTCGCCGAACTCACCGGCGATAAGAACCGCCTGCATATCGATGAGGAATACGCCAAGAAAACCCCGTTCGGGCAGCGCATCGCCCATGGGCTCTTCGGGGTTTCGTTAGCGGCGGGATTGATGCACGACATGGGCATTGTTGAAGAAACGGTGATGGCGTTTCGGGGTCTCGAATGGACCTTCAAGAACCCCGCCCTCATCGGGGATACTCTCTCGTTTCGTATGGAAGTTAAATCCACCAAGGCGGTACGCACTGGAGGTGGTCTGGTCGTCTTTGCTTCCAAAATTTCCAAACAGGACGGCAAAACGCTGCAATCCGGAATTTGGAAACTCATCATCAAGGGCAGGGATCAATGAACTCTCTTCCGCATCTCCTACGCGAACGTGCCCTGCAATCCCCGGACACCCCATTCTTGTTTTTTAAAGATCAGGTCTGGACGCTCCGCCAGATTGATGCGGCTTCCGATATCTGCGCGGAACGTTTGCGGTGTGCGGGTGTTTGCAAGGGCGACCGGGCTGCCCTCCTACTCTCCAATGGACCCGAGTTCATTGTTCATTATTTCGGGACGCTGAAGGCCGGTGCGATTGTTGTTCCGATCAACACCCTGCTCAAGGTTCCGGAGGTGCGCTACATCCTGGAGAATTCCGGCGCCAAACATCTTACGCTGGGTCCGGAGCATCACAGCATGGCGGGGTCTTTTGAAGGAGTCGAAAAGGTCGAGAGCATTGAATTGTTTTCGGGCCCCCCACAATCTCACAAGTATCCGGCCCCGCTTCCGGTTTTGAGTCGTACGGATCTGGCCGCCATCATTTACACCTCGGGCACGACGGGATTCCCAAAAGGGGCGACGTTGAGTCATGGGAACTACTTGTGGGATATCGAAGTCCTGGTCCGCTCCATCAAGATCACCGCTGAGGATCGCTTTTTGTGTTTCCTCCCCCTTTTTCACGTGAACGGTCAGGTCGTGACGATGCTTGCTCCGCTGTTTGCACAGGGCAGCATGGTGCTGATGGAGAAATTCTCCCCCAAGGAGTTTCTGGGGTTGTTGTCTAAATTTAAGTGTACGGCCTTCAGCGGCGTCCCATCGGTTTATTCGGTGCTGCTCAACACGCCGGTGGAATCCGACCTAAGCTCTCTGCGCTTTTGCATCTGCGGCGCCGCGCCGATGCCGGTCAACGTGTTTGAGGCCTTCGAAGAAAAGTTCAACGCGCATATCCTGGAGGGCTACGGTCTTTCCGAGGGTTCCTGCGTCTCCTCGGTAAACCCGCCTCCTCCGGGCAAACGCAAGGTCGGCTCAATCGGGCTGCCGATAAATGGTCAGAAAATGGCGATTTTTGACTCGGAGAACAAGGAGTTGCCGGCAGGTGAGGTCGGGGAGATTGTTGTTCGGGGACCCAATGTCATGCAGGGGTATTGGAACAATCCGGAGGAAACGCGCGAGGCGATCGACAACAACGGATTTTTGCACACTGGCGATTTGGGATCGCGCGATGAAGACGGCTACTTCTTTATCAAAGGCCGCAAGAAGGAAATGATTATTCGGGGCGGCGAGAATATCTACCCCAAAGAAATTGAAGAAATTCTCTATAAACACGCGGCCATCGCAGAAGCCGCGATCGTTGGCCTGCCCCATAAGCGCTGGGGTGAGGAAGTCGCGGCCTTTCTCGTGTTAAAGGAAAATGAGGTGTTGACGGCGAAGGAGTTGGCCGTCTATCTGAAAGAGTTTATCGCGGACTATAAACTTCCCCGGCGTGTGGTGTTTCTTGATAGTCTGCCTAAGACAGCGACGGGCAAGATTCAAAAGCATAAGCTGCGGGAATCTGTCGCCAGCTAATTTTTCCGCTCCCGGCGCCTACTACGTGTTTTTGATTGCTTCCGCGGCCATCGCGCCCGGCGCGCAGGTAATGCCGCCGCCCGGATGGGATCCTGATCCGCAAAGAAACAATCCTTCGATGGGTGTTCGGTAACGCGAGGTGTCAACACTCGGGCGGAGCGTGTGCAGTTGGTCGAGGGAGTGTTCCCCGTGGTGGATATGCCCTTCGGTCAGGCCGTAGCGTTCTTCGAAATCGACCGGGGTGAGGATTTCCTTAGCGATGACGCTGGATTCAAACTCGGGGCAATAACCGGCGAGAACCTTGAAAACGCGAACGCCGAGTTCGTTACGGGCCGCCTCGTTCCAGCCGCCTTTGAGGTGGTAGGGTGCGAAGTGAACCAGGACTTCCGCGACATGTTTGTCCTTGGGCGCCAGATCCAATTCCGAAAGCGTCGGGACCTTGATCGCGAGATGCGGAACCTCGGACATCTCTCCGTATTTAACGGCGTCGTAGGCCTTCTCAAGCGAGTCGATGTCTTTCCCGGTGAGAATTTCCTCGGGGGTCATCTCCGGTCGGCCGGGGAAAGTAAGCGGCTTTTCCAGGGCGATGCGGACGGCGGCCGTGGTTCCCCGCATTTTGATGATGCGGATCTGTTCCGAGAGGGAGTCGGGCAGGTTGCCGGGTTCGAGGAACTGAAAGAAGGTGCGTTTGGGATCGCAGGCCGATGCGACAATCATGGCATCGATGTTTTCCCCGTTGTCGAGCGCAACACCGAGCACGCTGCCCCCCGATACGCGAATGCGCCGAACACCGGCATTCATGCGGAGGGTGACGCCGGCTTCGGAAGCGCTCGCGAGTAATGCCCGCGTTACTGCGGCAGGCCCGCCGACGACAGACTTGGAGGCGGCTGCTTCGCGCAGTAAAAAGGTCGCGACCGATCCTGCGGACCACGGTCCCAAAAAAGTGCCGTGGATAGAAGGTGCCGCGAGCCCGACCTTCAGGGCGTCGCTTTTGAAGCGTTCGTTGAGAAAGTCGGCGACGCACATCGGACCGATGCGCAAAAGTTCGTGAAGGGTGTCGCGGCCGAGAGCGCGCAGCGAGATCCCGGTTTTTAGCAGCGTCCAGGCCCCTTCCGTTCCTTTGTCGGTGATGGGGGGCGGGGTTTGATTGAGAACGGTGCTGATAAACGGCGTGATGCGGCCTAAGAATTCACGGAACTCGTGATAGGCTTTTTTTTCTTCATCCGCTAAGGTCGGGTTGGCCGACGTAAAACGCGCGGCATCACGAAAAAGATGAACGCCGGGGCCGTCTGGCTCCGGGACGAAGGATCCCGCTTCTTCCCCGCGCAGTTGGAGTCCGCGGTTTCGCAATCCTAATGAGGTGATGATGCTCGGGCGTACACCGGCGGTTTCCTGCAGCAGTCCCTGCGTGCGAAATCCGGGATAAAACTCTTCGGACGCGGCAAGGCCGCCCGCGAGTTCGCGTTTTTCCAGCACAATTACCTTGCGTCCTGATTGGGCGAGCGCTGTGGCGGCGGTGAGGCCGTTGTGGCCGGCTCCGATAACGATGACGTCGTAGTGCATTAGCGGCATTCCCCCGAACTGAGGATCGCTTCGGCCGCCAGCGCGCCGGGGCCGCCCATCAATCCGCCGCCGGGATGTGCGCCGGAACCGCAGAGCCAGAGATTTCGCACGGGTGTTTTGTAGTGGGACCAGCGCGCCGCCGGGCGGAGGAATGCGAGTTGTTCGAAACTCAACTCTCCGTGAAAAATGTTGCCTTCGGTCAGGCCGAAATCCTGTTCCATGTCCCAGGGTGTAATCACCTGGCGATGCAGGATGATGTCTTTGAGGTTGGGGATGTATTCCGCGAGGGTATCCACCACGGTGTCTCCGAAGGCTTCGCGTTTCTCCGGCCAGGCCGAAGCGCCTTCCTTGATGTTGTACGGGGCGTACTGCACGAAGCAGGATAAGACGTGTTTACCCGGAGGCGCCACGGTGGGGTCCACCAGAGACGGAATGACCGCGTTGATGTAAGGACGGCGGGAAAATTCACCGTATTTGGCTTGGTCGTAGGCGCGTTCGAGATAATCCACCGAAGGGGCGATGGCGATGTCGCCATGCAGGTGTTCCGAGCCGGGTCGGCACTTAAACTCCGGCAGGCGGTCGAGGGCGAAGTTTACCTTGCCGGAACTTCCGCGCAGTTTGTAGTGGCTGATCTGTTTTGCAAATTCGGGATCGAGGTTGTCTTCTCCGACAAATCCGAAGAAGGTGCGCCGCGGATCCACACCCGAGGCCACGATTTTTCCGCGGATTTCGTCGCCGTTTTCCAGCACGACGCCGGTTGCCCGTCCGCCGCTCATGAGAATTTTTGCCACCGGGGCTTGTGTTCTAATTTCAGCGCCGTAATGGCGAGCGGAGCCGGCGCAGGCCTCCGAAACCATACCCGTACCACCGCGGGAGAAACCCCACGAGCGGAACGCACCGTCGATTTCCCCCATGTAGTGGTGCAGGAGCACGTAGGCGGTCCCGGGAGAACGTACGCCGAGGAAGGTCCCGATAATGCCGCTGACTGACATTGGGGCTTTGAGCACATCGGACTCGAACCATTCATCGAGAAAGTCCGACGCGCTCATCGTCATCATTTTTATGAAACGAACCATGTTGTCCTTGCCCAGGCCACGGAAGCGTCGTCCGAGTTTCAAGAGGCGCAACGCTTCTTCCGGGCCCATGGAGGCCGGGTCTATGGCGGGACCGTCGATAATGGGTTTCACGAATCGAGAAATCTGGGCCATCGCCCGCGAGAATTCGGGAGCGACTTCCGCGTCTCGCGGTGAGAACCGGGCGATTTCCCGACGTGTGCGGGCCGCGTCGTCCCAGCGGCAGAGGGAATCCCCATCCGGCAGAGGCGAGAAGGAGGCGTTGAGCGGAATGATGTCGAGTCCGAATTTGGGCAAATCGAGATCGCGGATAATATGCGGGCGCAGCAGACTGACCACGTAGGAACAAACTGAGTAGGTGAATCCGGGGTAAATCTCTTCGCTGACCGCCGCGCCGCCGAGAACGTGGCGGCGCTCCAGGACGAGGACCTTGCGCCCCGCCTTGGCGAGATAGGCGGCCGTGATGAGGCCGTTGTGGCCTCCGCCGATGATAATCGCGTCGTAAACCGTGCTCATAGCTTTTTGCGCTCCGGATCAAAGAACGGCATTTTCACCACGCGGGCGGTGATCGTGTGGCGTTCGTATTCGAGCGTGTATTCGAGCTGTAGTTCCGTTCCTAATTCGGCATATTCCGAACTAACCGAACCGAGCGCGATATATTTTTTGAGAATCGGAGAAAAAGTCGAGCTGGTGACCTTCCCGATTTGTTCTCCCCCGGAGTAGACGGGCAGTCCTTCCCGCGAGGCACCGGAGCCGAGTTGCGGCGGCAGGTTGTAGCGTTCGCAAAGACGTTCTAATTCAACCCAGTCCATTTCCAGACCGACGAGCGTTA
>NVTF01000150.1 GCA_002401485.1 Elusimicrobiota bacterium
CAGAAAGCGGATTTGAACGGGGCTCGTGTGGGTCCGGAGTAGTTCCCCGCTTTCCAAGTAGAAGGTGTCCTGCATATCGCGCGAGGAGTGGTCTTTGGGAATATTAAGGGCGGAGAAATTGTAGTGGTCGGATTCCACGTGGGGGCCGTCCGCCCAGGCAAAACCAAGCCGGGACAAAATACTCGCCATTTCCTCCATCGTTTTTGTGAGGGGGTGGCGTCGGCCGAGGCCGGACGGGCGCGGCGGCAGGGACGTGTCGATGGTGGTGCCTAGGAGCTCGGCGTCCATGGCTGCTCGTTCCAAAGCCGATTTCCGTTCTTCGATCGACGCTGTGATTATTTCCTTAAGTTTGTTGGCTTGGGGCCCGAGGGTTTTGCGCGCATCGATGGGAAGGTCCTTCAACCCCTTAAGGAGAGCGGTCAGGGAGCCTTTTCTACCCAGCAAATCGACCCGGATTGTTTCCAAGGCGTCCAAAGACTGCGCGCCTAATACGGAAACGGCCGCGGAGTCGTTAAGACCCTGCAGCTGTTGTTCCCATTCCGTACCCACGGGGTATGGTTGCGGCTCAGCCTTTGGAAAGTTCGACGACCTGTTTGAAGGACGCAGCGTCGCGAAGGGCCATCTCGGAGAGCATCTTGCGGTTAAGCGTGATCTCTGCTTTCTTTAAGCCCGCGATGAACTTCGCATACGTCGTTCCCTCTTCGCGGCAGGCCGCGTTGAGACGGGTGATCCACAAGGATCGGTATTCCGTCTTCCGGTCCTTGCGTCCCGAGTAGCTCGTATTAAGGGCTTTTTCTACGTGCTGGACGACGTGTCGCCAGTTTTTGCTTTTAGACGCGTACGCGCCTTTGGCCGCTTTAAAGATTTTCTTCTTGCGGGCCCGTGTTGTTTGTCCACCTTTAATTCTCATTGCTTATCCGTCTCCCCGTCACGCGTATGGAAGCATCCGATGCACCTTTGCGGTGTCGGTTTTATTTAGAATGCCGTCCTTGCGCTTCTTACGTCCGTAGCTGCCGGACCCTGGGGTCAGGAGATGGCGCAGGCCGGGTTTCTTGTGTTTTACTTTGCCAGTAGCGGTTGTTTTGAAACGCTTCTTGGCTCCACTGTGGCTTTTAATTTTCGGCATCGTATATTCCTTCGCTGGTGTGCCCGGAGGTTAGTGCCTCGGGGCCAACGTCATCATCATTCGGTTCCGATCAGTCGTCGGTCGTTGTTCCACTGTCGCGATTTCCGCGAGGCGTTCCGTGACTGACTTGAGCAAGGCCATTCCTATGTCCTTGTGCTGATTTTGGCGGCCTCGAAAGAAAACGGTGAAACGAACCTTGTCGTTTTCCTTCAAAAACTTTTCAGCATGCGAAATCTTAACGTTAAGATCGTGCATGCCGATCGCCGGTGAAAACCGAACTTCTTTCAGGAGGCCCGCTTTCTGGTGCTTCTTGGCTTCCCGCTTCTTCTTTTCCTGCTCATACTTGTACTTCGAGTATTCCAACAGTTTACAAACTGGAGGCTTTGCCATAGGCGCGACTTCGACGAGGTCGAGGTTTTTCGCGCGGGCTATTCCTAGCGCCTCTTGAATCGATTTAATTCCGAGCTGCTCACCACCGTCATCGATGAGTCTTACTTCTGGAACTCGAATGTTTTGATTGATCCGTGTCCGATCTTTTGGCGGCGGGGGCGGTCTGTCCCTACTACCGCGACGTCTTATTGCCATCTATAATCCATTAGATTCATTATATCCAACCTTGGGTGTTTAGGTCAACAGGAATTAGACTTTTTAATGTCGATCGTCCTTGCGTCGATCCAGGCCGATGAATCCAAGGACTTTGTCCAAAAAATCCTGTTTTGTAAAGGGTTTCATCATATAATCCTTCGCTCCGTTTTGCACTGCCTTTTTGGCGGCGGCTTCGTGGCCGCTCATGATGAGCACCGGAGGCCGTTTATTTTCCGGGGCGAGCATCACACGCTTGAGAACTTCCAGGCCGCTCATGTCAGGCAGCATCATATCCAGCATGAGAAGGTCAAAATGGCGCTGAGCAATGAGTTCGACGGCTTCCCGGCCCGTAAATGTGGTGGTAAGTTCAAGATTTTTGGAGAAGCCCATCATGAAAAGCCTTATAATTTCAACAATATCAGCATTGTCTTCACAAACGAGAATGCGCCGTTTCTCTGCTCGTTTTTGGTGTTCAACAACAACGTGCGGCGTATCGGGGTCGGACAACGGCAGGGAAATGGTTGCTGTTGTGCCTTTGTTCGGCCCCAGGGAATCGAGCCAAATGCGCCCCCCATGCAATTCGACGATTTGGCGCGTCAATGGGAGGCCCAGGCCCAGGCCCGATGTCCCGCGCGTTAATTCGCTATCGGTATGGAAAAATCCCTCAAATAGGCGCGGCAGCGCTTCCGGTGGGATGCCGCGGCCCTGGTCCCGGATGCAAACCCAGACTTCACGGCTCGAGCGTATTTCCATTGAGATCGTAATTGTCGAATTATCGGGACTGAATTTAATTGCGTTGGAGAGGATATTGGAGAACGCCTCTTCGAGTTGGTCGGGGTCGGCCAGAATCCAGAGCGGCTCTTCGGCCAAATTTTCTTCTAATTTCAGTCCGCGTGTTTCATGCGCGGGCCAATATTTCCCCAAGAGTTCCCGCATATACACGCCTAGATCGGTCGGCCGGAGCAGCACTTCCTGAGTGTTGTAAGTGGTATCTTTGAAGGACAGCAGTCGATTGACCATGTCGAGCATGTTGTCTCCCCGACGGCGGAGCGATTGTACGGCCTTTTTCTGAGGGTCATTTAATTCGCCGAGGTCGCCGTCTTCGAGAGCGTGGGCGTAGCCTAGAATGACGGCGAGCGGAGTTCTTAATTCATGGCTGACGCTGGAGATAAATTCGTCCTTCATGCGGTTGACCTGGCGCAATTCGAGATTTTCGCTTTGCAGCAATTGCATTTCGAGCGACCTGCGCAGCAATTGTCCCAGATCGGAGGAGCGCAGATCTTTATGCACGAGATAATCGATGGCGCCCCGCTTCATCGCTTCAACGGCTGTTTTTTCACTTCCCACGGCTGTCATCATGACCACCGCCGTTTTCGGGTGAAGTTGTCGGATTTGTTCGAGAACCTTGATGCCGTCCAAGTCCGGGAGGCGATAATCGAGGAAAACGACATCCTGCATATGTTCGCGCAGGGAGGCCATCGTTTCATCCCCGGAGCCCGCTTCCGTGAATTTTAGATTCCATCCGGGGGTGGCATCGAGTTGGTCTTTGAGAATAATTCGATTGTCGCCTTCTTCATCAACAATGAGAATGGAAATTGAGCGTGCTTCGCTTGTCATGAGCTCGGATATTATCAAAATTGATTTGCACGAGTGAAAAAGCTATCCTGATGGGGTCTGTCGGGGGCTTTCCCCGAGGCGTCAATTTCGCTAAATCCCATGACAACACAGAATACCACCGCTATGCATCCTGACATTGAACGTGTACTTATTTCGGAAGAAGATATTCAGGCTAAGATTGCCGAAATCGCCGCCAAGATCGACCGCGACTATGAAAATCGCACTCCTGTGCTTATTGGAATTTTAAAGGGAAGCGTGCTCTTCCTGTCTGATTTGCTCAAGCGTGTAACGATCGACTGCTCTATCGACTTTATGTGCGTTTCCTCCTACGAGGGCGACAAGTCGACGGGCGTGGTTCGTCTCATTCTAGACCTTAGAGAGAGCATCGAGGGGAAGGATATCCTTTTGGTGGAAGACATTATCGATACCGGGCTTACGCTCGGCTACCTGAGGCAGAACCTCATGACCCGAAAACCGCGATCGCTGGAAATTGTGTCCTTGCTCGACAAGCCGGATACTCGAAAGGTGACCATTGAGGCCAAGTACCCCGGGTTTCAAATTCCTAACGAGTTTGTGGTTGGGTTTGGACTCGATTATAATGAGAGGTACCGCAATCTTCCGTACATAGGCGTGCTGAAGCCAGCGGCATACGCAGGCGAGGGGGCCTAATCCATGAATTCCGGAAAGCGCAACGCTAAACAACTCGTGCTTTGGATGGCCGCTTTTTTGCTGCTGCTGATCCTTTTTCAGAATCTTAAGACGACTCAGTTCGAAACAGAAATCCCGTATTCGTCCTTTAAGCATAAACTTCGCTCGGGTCAGATCAGCGAAGTAACCATGCGCCCCGATTTGATTCGAGGTCTCTTTAAAGAGGCGGAGAGGGGCCCGCAAGGACAGAAGACCAAGCGCTTTAGGACCTTCCCGCTGCCGGACCCCGATCTCGTGAAGGACATGGATGCCAGCAGTCTTTCAGTCTATAAGGGGGAGCAGGATAAAACCTGGGTAACCGCGGTTCTTATCAATCTCGGCTGGGTGATTTTGTTTTTTATTTTGTGGTGGGTGTTTGTGATCCGTCAGGTCCAGATGGGCGGCAAACAGGCGATGTCTTTTGGGCGTTCGAAAGCCAAGCTTCATAAGAACGATAAGAAGAAGCAGACGACGTTTAAGGATGTCGCCGGAGTTGATGAAGCAAAAGAAGAGCTTGAGGAGATTGTCGCGTTTCTCAAAGATCCCGCGAAGTTTCAGCGCCTCGGCGGAAAAATTCCTAAGGGCGTTCTCCTTCTAGGCCCTCCCGGGACAGGAAAAACGCTGCTTGCGAGGGCCGTTGCCGGCGAAGCGGATGTCCCGTTTTATTCCGCCTCGGGATCTGAATTCGTTGAGATGTTTGTCGGGGTGGGTGCGTCGCGTGTGCGCGATCTTTTTGAGCAAGCGAAGAAATCAGCGCCTGCGGTTATCTTTATCGATGAACTTGACGCGGTCGGCCGTTCTCGTTTTGCCGGCATCGGGGGCGGGCACGATGAACGCGAGCAAACCTTGAACCAGATTTTGGTTGAACTTGATGGATTTGAGGGCAAGGAAGGCGTGATCCTCATCGCGGCGACCAATCGTCCTGATGTGTTGGATCCGGCGCTGCTGAGGCCCGGCCGTTTTGACCGGCACGTGATGGTTTCGCCGCCCGACAAGGTCGGACGTGAACAGATTCTTGAGATTCATTCCAAAGGCGTGAAACTTGGAAAGGATATTGATCTTCAGGTGCTCGCCCGCCGCACACCGGGATTTGTCGGCGCGGACCTCGCCAACTTGATCAATGAGGCCGCGCTGCTGGCCGCTCGGAGAGACCGGGATGATGTCTCAATGGCTGAGATGGAAGAAGCGATTGATCGCGTCATGGCGGGGCCGTCGCGCAAGAGTCGCGGTATTTCCGAAAAGGAAAAGAAGGTTATCGCCTACCACGAGTCCGGGCACACACTCGTGGCCAAGCTTATTCCGGGAACGGATCCCGTGCACAAGGTTTCCATTATTCCGCGCGGGCCCGCTCTGGGATATACGCTGCAGCTGCCGCTTGAGGATACCTACCTAACGACAAAAACCGACATCACGAACCGTCTTTGCGTACTCATGGGAGGTCGTGTCGCGGAGGAAATCGTATTTGGTGAGATTACGACGGGAGCGACCGACGATCTTAATAAAGCGACCGCGTACGCGCGTAAAATGATTATGGAATTCGGCATGAACGAAAAACTCGGTCCGATCGCCTACAAGAAAGAAGCCGGTCAGGTCTTCCTCGGCAGAGACATTGTTGAGGGGCAGGGTTTTTCTGAGGCGACCGCCGAGTTGATCGATAACGAGGTTAAGCGGATTATTAAAGAGACCTATGCCAAGGTAAAGGGCATGCTCGACAAAAATCGCGACCTGCTCGAAACAATCGCAACCCGGCTGATTGAGAAAGAGGTCGTGGAAGGCGACGAGCTCGACGCGATCCTCGCGGGTGCGAAAGCCTAGGCCCGGCCTTAATGTCCTTAGCCACTCTTCCTGATATTGCTGCTCGTCTGAGTGAGGCGCGGCGGCATTTGGGGCGCCCTCTTGTGATGGGCATCATCAACGCGACGCCGGATTCCTTTTTTGCGGGGGGTCGCGCGGATCCTGCGGCTCTGGGAGGTCGTTTGGCGGCGGAAGGTGCGGACATCCTCGATATCGGTGGGCAATCCACGCGGCCTGGCTCGGAAAGCGTCTCTGAGGCCGAAGAGCTTCAGCGGGTGATTCCCGTCATTGAGGCGCTGGCTTCAAAAACCCGGATTCCGATTTCCATCGATACATCAAAAAGCGTCGTCGCCGATGCGGCATTGGCCGCTGGCGCGACGATCTTAAACGACATCACGGCATTAAGAGGCTCGCCGGATATGCCGGAGATTGCATCCCGCTTTCCCTTGGTTGTGTTGATGCACATGCTCGGCGAGAGTCCGCGGACCATGCAGGCGGATCCTCGCTACAGCGATGTTGTCGGTGAGATCTCCTCGTTCTTAAAATCGAGGATGGCTGTTCTGGAAACGGATCGCGTTTGGATCGATCCGGGAATCGGTTTTGGAAAAACCGTGGAGCATAACTTGGAGATTTTAAAAGGATTGGAAACATTCGCCGGGATCGCACCTGTTTTGGTGGGCGCGTCTCGAAAATCCTTTATCGGAAAATTGCTTGGCGGCATCCCCGTGGAAGAACGCCTCTGTGGCTCGCTTGCCATTGCATGCCGGGCCGCGCAGGCGGGTGCCGTTTGTGTCCGTGTGCACGATGTCAAAGAAACGATCGGTGCTCTGGACGTGTGGAAGCGATCATCGTGACCCCCCCTAAGTTGTTCGGTACCGACGGAATTCGCGGGATCCCGGGGGAAGGCCCGCTGACGCCATCGATGCTGCGGCGGATCGGTCGCGCTGCGGGAGACGAAATTTTAAAAGGAATACGCCGCAACGGGTCGCAGTCGTTTGTTCTGGTGGGGCGCGATACGCGGCGCTCGGGAAAAATTATTTTGAAGGCTGTCGCGCGTGGATTTTCGGCGGCAGGGCTTCGCGTTGTGGATGCGGGCGTTCTTCCCACGCCCGCCATCGCGTATTTAGCCCCGAGACTCGGTGCGGCGGCCGGTGTCGTGATTTCGGCAAGTCATAACCCCGCAGAGTTTAACGGGGTGAAGTTTTTCCGTACGGACGGACGAAAGGTCTGCGAGACGTTTGAACGCGTGGTCGAGAAAGGCGTCGTTTCAGCTCCCGATCCCGGCGCGGGCAGTGTCTCTATTGAAATGCTCGAAGGCGGAGCGGAAGATTATCTCGATTTCCTGAAAAGCACCTTTCCCGCCGATTTGGACTTGACGGGAGTTCGCCTTGTTGTTGATGCCGCCCACGGTGCCGCCTCATCCATCGCGCGGCGTTTGTTCGAAGACCTTGGGGCCCATGTCACTCCTATGGGAGACGCTCCCGATGGCAGCAATATCAACAAGAAGTGCGGCGCGACGGCCCCGGCAGCCATGGAGCGTGAGGTGGTGCGTCGCAAGGCGCATTGCGCCATCGCGTTGGACGGGGATGCGGATCGGTGCCTGCTGGCCGATGAAAAAGGCCGCCCGATCGATGGAGACGCGTTAATCGCTTTATCGGCTCTTGAATTGCAGCGCGAGGGCCTGCTGCGCGGAGACCGCGTTGTGCTGACGGTGATGTCCAATCTTGGAATGGTGAAGTTTCTTCAAGATAACGGCATCGGCCGCATCGAGGTCC
>NVTF01000151.1 GCA_002401485.1 Elusimicrobiota bacterium
CACTTCCGTTTATTTGCGGAGGTCCGTCGCCCGGCCTGGGTTAGTCGAAAGCCCTTTCCCCCCGATGATCCGGTCTTGGGCCATGCCCGTCATCGGAACAAAACGAACGTCCATAATTTCTTTCCGCTTAAATCCAGCCTCGGTCTTGATCAAAACAACAAGTTTCTGGTCCGTCCCCACCGGGATGACCAGTTTCCCCCCCACCTTCAGTTGCTCCTTAAGTTTTTCGGGAACATGGTTTGGAGAACAGGTCACGATCACCGCGTCAAAGGGCGCCGCCCGCGGCCACCCTTTGTAGCCATCCCCGGCCTTCACATGCACGTCATGGTAACCCAAGCGGTCGAGTGTCCGTTCCGCGGAGCGCGCCAGCGCCTTCACAATTTCAATGGTATAAACGCGCGCTCCCATCTCAGCGAGAATAGCCGCCTGATATCCGGAACCCGTCCCGATCTCAAGAACCTTATCCCCCTTCTTCAATTCCAGATATTGGGTCATGATGGCGACGATGTAGGGCTGGGAAATTGTCTGTCCGCGACCGATAGGCAAAGGACGATCCTGATACGCCAAACGCATAACGGCATCCGGAACAAATTCATGCCGCGGGACGCGCCGCATGACCTCGAGCACTTTTCGGTCGGTCACCGGATGTATTTTGTAACTACGAATCGTTCGAATCATTTTTCTACGTTGGCCGGCAGCCCATCGCAACGGAACCTTTGGCTGCTCGGGTACTTCCTCCTGAGCGAACGCGGGCAACGCGAGGGCCATTAAAAATACAAGCATGCTATTAGCATAGCCGAAAAAGCCCCCCATTGCCGGGGGGCTTTTATGGTGTTATTGGTGGTGGTGTACGTCAGATCTTTTCTTCGATTCCCTTCACGACCGCGCACTTATTGGGCCAGGAGCAGATCGAATAATCGCCCTTCTTGGGCTCTTCAACCGGCACGGTGATCCCGCAGGGGTTGGGCCAAACGCAAGGCTTAAACTGAGCCGAAATCTCAACAGTCTCGATCTTGGCGCATTTGTTCGGCCAGGAGCAGATGCTGAAATCGTTGGAGAGTTCCTTGACCTCTACGACTTCGACGATCCCGCAAGGATTGGGCCACACGCACGGTTGAACCTGGGCCTGGGCGGGCGCTGCGTTGAGATTGAAGCTGAGTGCGACGATTTGGAAGATTTGGGTCATTGGTCTCGGTTCTCTCTAGGTCCGGCGTCGTTTTCTTATAGGTCTATAGTACTAGTACCGCCTAGGCCCCTTTAATGAGATTGGTCAATAAATAAAGTTGATTTACAGCGTTTACCCCGGTCATTGACCTAAATCAAGAAGCCCCCCATGTTTGATGGGGGGTTCCGGCATCTACGCTTCTAAAGAGGGTTTTTTACTCAGCCAGCAGGCTCTTGATCTCTTTTCCGGAGCAGGTGTTGGGCCATACGCAGGGCTGAAACTGTGCGACGATCTCGACCGCCGCCGTTTCTTTGCCGCAGGTATTGGGCCACTGGCAGGTGGTAACCTGGGCGACAGGCGCCTTCTTCCCGGTCGTGCCGCCCTTTGCGCCGCATTTGCGGGGCCAGACGCAGATCTCGTAGTCGTTCTTAAGTTCCTTCACTTCGACCGTCTGGACGGCCTCGATGCAGGTATTGGGCCATACGCAGGTTTGCATCTGGGCCGCTGCGGGCGCCGCGTTTAGGTTCAGGCTCAGGGTAATGATTGAAAAAAGTTGGGTCATCGTTTTGCTCCACTCCGCTAAGGGGGAATGTCTTGTTTCCGCCTTGCAGGTCTATAGTCCCATTAACGGCATGGGCCCTTTGATGACGCAACTCAAAGCTGGGGATTGATTCTAAGACCAATCCCCAGCTCATTGATTCAACTCAACCGCTGTCGAATTCTTATTTCTTAAAGGACCACTTGTAGAAGAGAAGACACACAAAACCCAACGCGCCCGCCGAAACAAGTTCGGAGACATGTCCGGGAATTGCGGCACCCAATTTCAGAGACGCGATCCCGAAGTAGGCCAGAATCGCCAAACCAACCCCCACCAGTGATTCACCGGCGATGATTCCCGAAGCGACAAGCACGCCGCGCTTCAAATTTGCATCACCCCTGTCACCCGAATTCTTCTTAACGAAAAAGGCGATGAGTCCGCCGATCAGGATCGGAACCGAAAGACCGAACGGAAGATAAATACCGACGGCGACAGGCATGAGGTGAAGCCCAGCACTCTTGCCGCCTTTTCCCAAGGCCTTATCGATCATGAGAATCATCATGCCGACGATAGTACCGATGACAACCATGTCCCACGGCAAATCACCGCCCATGAAGAAACCCTTGGTGAGGCTGGCGAAGAGATTCGCCTGGGGTGCGGGGTAATCGGCTCCGCCGATGCCGGTGCCCCCGGTATTGAGCGAACCCTCATGCATCGCGATGAGCACCGGCGACAGGACAAACGCCGCGGTACAAACACCGACTATCTGCATGACCTGCTGATTGCGCGGAGAGGCCCCTACGAGATGTCCCGTCTTCAAGTCGTTGCACACGTCGCCGGAGGTGCACGCCACGCAGCAAACCACGCCGGCGACGCACAAGGTCGCGAGCACGCCGCCCGTGCCGCTGTAGCCCATCAGATAAAGAAGACCGCCCGTGGCGAGCACGGCGGTGATCGTCATGCCTGATACCGGGCTGTTCGAGTTTCCAACAAGCCCCACGATATAGCTGGCGACCGCGGTAAAGAAGAACGAGAGCACAATCATGCAGCTGGCGGCGATCACGGTCTGACCGACATTACCGGTGACGTGATAATAAATCCCGGAAATAGCAACAATACACACAACCGTCAATAAGAGAATTATGTTTCCATCCAAATTCCGCTCAGTCTTGGGCAAGTCTTTATCCTTGCCGCGCTTATAGGCGTTCTTGAGCTCCTTGACGGCCATCCCGAGGCCTTTACGAACCTTAAAAATGGAATCGACGCCACCCACGATCATCGCCCCGACACCGATATAGCGAATCTGCGTATTCCACAAATTCCAACCCGAATCAATGGCGTTGCCCTCAGCGCCGCCCAAGAGAGGAATTCCCAACAACCAGGCTGCGGCACCGCCCGTGAAGATAAGCACGGCAATCTGGAGTTCGACGATGTAGCCAACCGCGATCAAGGCCGGGGAAACATCACACCCGACAAAGAAAACACGGCCCGACATAATCGTCGCCCACTCGACAGCTCCCTTAAGAAGACCCAAAAAGGATCCGACAAATTTGAAAAATCCCCCCACCAGGATCGCTTGCAATACGAGAATAGCGCCGGTTTCGTTGCCGTCTTCGCCCGACTTAAGAACCTCGGCGCAGGCCACCCCCTCAGGGAAGGCCAATTCCGGACTATCCACCACAAACACCTTGCGCATGGGGATCATAAACAGAATTCCAAGAAGCCCGCCGGTGAGCGCGATTAAGGAGGTCACCCAAAAATCAAAGGTCTTCCAGACGCCGGCAATAACCAAGGCGGGCATCGTGAAGATAATACCGGCCGCCAAGGACTCTCCGGCGGACGCGGCGGTCTGAACCAAATTGCTTTCGAGGATGCCGCCCTTGCGCGTCATCATGCGCAGGATTCCCATCGACATTACGGCTGCGGGAATGGAGGCGGAAACCGTCATTCCGGCCTTAAGACCCAGGTAAACGTTGGCGGCGGCCATCACCACCGCCAAAAGGGCGCCTAGAGCGACTGCGCGTGGGGTCAGTTCTTCTTGTTTGGTCATGGGGGCCTCCTCCGAGGGTTTTAGTATACATATTGTCAAAAGATAACACGCAATAACACATAGACGACATTATTTGGATTTCCTGTGGTATACTCTCGGTGTTCATCCTAAGCTCAAATCCGTCTCACAGACTATCCGTACAGCCGGTGAGCGTAACAGAAGGAGAAGTAGATGCCTACAGGTAAAGTAAAGTGGTTCAACGACCAGAAGGGATTCGGATTCGTCACGCCTGATGACGGATCGCGCGATTGCTTCATTCACTACAGCCAGATCGAAGAAGAAGGATTCAAATCCCTCGCTGAGAACGAAGCTGTAGAGTTCGAAATCGAAGAGTCCGATAAGGGCCCTCGTGCGACCAAGGTCAGAAAGGTGGTGGCAGCGTAAGCCCTACTCACCGCCGATACGGAAAGAGAGGCCTGCCCCAAAGGGACAGGCCTCCTTTTTTTTGAGAGAATCTAAGGATGGATCAGGACTCGATCAAACATGCCTTAAGCCAAAAGCCGGCAAGGACGAAATAGTCTGGGGCATCACGTACCGGATTCTAAGCGGCTTTTTTGCCGCTCTCAAGATCCGTTAAAAGATTACGCAGTCGTTCCACATACCGATAGGTGCGAACGTCGGTATTGCTGGGGATCACCGCTTCCGCCAGCCCAAGTTCAAGCGTTTTAATGGCGTCGCTCGGGCGCTTCAGTGCGATTTCAATTTTCGCCTTGAGGTGAATCGCCCGAAGCCAATTATCGCCATAAGCGTTGGCTTCGGCCTTTTTAATAAATCCATACGCCTTATCAAACTCCTTAAGCTTCCTAAGCGTCGACGCGTAGCTGTAGTTAAAGGTAAATTCATTCGAATAGGCGGAGGCGAGCGCCTCATAGAGCTTTTTGGCCCCCTCAACATCGCCCGAGACCCGCAGGAAATAGGCCCGGCTCATATTGGCGGCCCGTGCAACCAATAACGAGGATTTGGCGGCCAGGGTTTTGTAGTACTCAGAGGCCTTGGTGTAGGCGACGATCTTCTTTTTCTCATCACCGCGTTCTGCCCAAATATCCGCCTCTAAATCGTAAAGATCCCCTTCTTCGTAACCCGTCGCGTCCAACTTCGGAGAATTGCGCCAGCGCTTCAGGTTCGCCAAAACGGAGTCGAAACGAGAGGACGCATACTTCTTATCGACTTCAGCATAAGACAACACCCTTCCCGCGTACGAGATCGAATCGGGAAATTTCTCAATCAGCACCTTCAGCGCTTCATTCTCGGCGGTTTTTTCCTTTTCCTTTGCCGCCTTCTTTTGTTTCGCAACCCAATAAGTCTCGAGCAAATCCTTATCCTTCACTCCCTCAAGCAATTTAATCGCTTCGGTATATTCCCGCCGATTGTAGCGCCATTCTCCCAGCCGGCGCTTGCGCGCAAGGGTTAACTCCGCCTTCAGGGCCTTTTCAATCGGCTCGTCGCGAAGCGCCTTTTGTTCGCTCATCCATTTTAAATAGGATCCCACGGGTCGGTAGCCGACAATACGTCCGATTTCATTAAGCTCCGCGTCCGCGATAATCACCGTTGGATAACCGCCTACCTTAAATTTCGCCTTCCAGTCCCACGACAAGGGTGCGTCTGCATCCAACGCGACCCGAACCAAATCACTCGAGGCGTCCTGGAATTTCTTTTCCTTATATACATACTCATCCAGCATGTTGCAGGGTGGGCACCAAATGCCGTAAAAGTCGATTAACAACAATTTCCCATCCTTCTTCGCCATGGCAAGCGCTTTCTCCGGATCATTGTCGACAAACCCCGGAATCGGATGACGAACCCCCTTGGGAGCGGCATGAGTCGCTTTTCGAACCGATTTCCCCGCCTTCCAGCCCTTCGGAGCATCGGCGATCACAGGAAATTTGGCGAACCGGCAATAGGTGGCCTTGTCGTCACAAACGCTGAGGGCGATCGCATGCGTTCCCGGCTCAGTTATTTGGCAGCGCAGCACGCGCGGTGATTTTGTTTGGAAGTCGAACTCCGCACAATTCTGCGGGGCCTTTAAATTAAAGTAATGACCCTCGGCAGGTTTAAATTCGAGGACCTCGTTTAAGCGCAGCCGGGTCGGGGGTTTTGCCGAAAGCAGCTCAAGACCGATCGACGGGTCTGGTTTCGCACAGCCACCGACTGCAAAAGGAAGGACCAGCGTAACGATTAAGAAAAAGCGCATGATACCACCTCCAAAACTATCCCTATTATACTCCGCAATAACCCGCTAAAACGGATTTATCCCGAACAAATGCTTCAGCCAGCTTAAACTGTACGCGTGCCCGGTCCAGGTTCTGAGAAGGCCGTTTCGTCTTAAAATAAATATCCCCTTCCAAAAAATCCATCAAAAAGCGAACGCCGAGTTCATACGCCAACTCCGCGGGCGCGTCGGGCAAGGCGGCGCGTTCTTCGGTGGAAATTACACCGTGCACCTCCTCCAAAAAACCCGTCGCAAGCGCTTTAATAACGGCCGGGCGCACCTCAACGGCATCCAAATCGCGGCAATCCTCAGCCGCTTCACTCGCGCCGGAGCGCACAAGATCGCCGAAATCAATCGGGATGCGCCCCGGCATCGCGGTGTCGAGATCCACAACACAAACAGCTTTTTTCGATTCCCTATCGAAAAGCACGTTATTAACCTTCGTATCGTAATGACACGCATGCAGCGGCAGGGAGTCCGGGACGAGACGGGAGAGTTCTTGATGGGAACACGCGAAGGCAATCACATCCGCCGCCTCTTCCCGCCGTGCCGCAGGAGCGTTTTTTGATGCTGTATCGAAGGCGCGAAACCGTGCCGGGGCATCGTGAAACCCTGGAATTGTTTCGACAAGCGGGGGGACGGGAAGATCAACAAGCAGGCGCAGAAACACTCCGAACGCTTTCGCCACTTCATAAGCCCGCTCAGGGGAATCGATGACATCAAAGGTTTCCGTGCCGGACTGCCCCCCGTAACAACGCCACACCGCACCGTCATCCCCTTTCCAGTAAGCCGTGCCCTCCCGCGTCTTAACCAACGATAAACGGGAGCGGGGGTCTGGGGACTTTTTCTCAAGGTGCTCTAGAATCCTTCGGATGTTTTCCATTTGAGTTTCGGCATACGGGAATACCGCCGGGTTCACCCGCTGAAGAACAAATTCATCACGTCCGACCCGCAACTCGTATGTGTCGTTGATATGCCCCGATCCGATCGGACCGCCCTGAGGTTCTTCAGAGGAAAATCGGGAAAATGCCGCACGAACGCTGGCGTCTAAGCCGCTCACGCGCCGCCACTAAGAAGGGGGAGCGTCGCCGCTGCGATGGCCTGACCGTGCCGCCGCTCCCGTTCATCGGGAATGTGAAGCTTCAGCGCATTAAGCCCTGGATAATCCGACGCAAGAATGCCGCGTGCGGACTCGAGAATTGTCTTTCCCCCCGAACCCGTCATCACACGACCCATCAATACAATGTGCCGCAGCGGATAGAAATCCGAGAAATGAGCGATGGAATGGCCTAACGCACGGCCAACAGCCTGATAAACCCGCAGCGCATTCTCGTCATCCCCCTCCATTAATTCCTGCAGCTGTATAAGCCGATCCCGCAACAGCGCCTCAGGCGAGGCGGTGAGACCGGCCCGGTCCATTAAACGCGCGGTCCCCTGCTGAGACAAATACTGGACCGCACAGCCCCGGTCTCCGGACCATTCATCCACTGGGGCCCCGGTGGCATAATCGATCGGGACAAACGCGAGTTCGTCGATCCCCCCTGAAATCCGTCCCTCATCTCCGACATAACCTCCCGCGAGGCTGGATCCAAGAGCAA
>NVTF01000152.1 GCA_002401485.1 Elusimicrobiota bacterium
CAGGACGTTGCCGATGTTGTCGCGCAATTGATCGCCATTCCCGCCGGCCAACGCCCCTTTCGCACCGTCGTGGATAAGATGGGCATGGCGGAAGCGTTGGCGCACTACAACCAATCCCATGAGGAATTAACCGCCGGCCTTTATAAGGGTTTCGGCATTGCGGACATGCTGAAGGTGAAGGTACCGACAGCCTAAACAAACAACACGGGCAGGAGGAAAAACATGGCGGAAACACATGAGATCTTAAAGGCCCTTAACTGGCGCTATGCGACCAAACAGTTTGATACGAGCAAAAAACTCTCCGACGGGCAAGTTTCATTCTTGAAGGAAACCCTACGCCTGTCGGCGTCGTCCTTTGGGTTTCAACCTTGGAAATTTTTATTCATCACCGACTCGGAACTCCGCAAAAGATTGCGTACCAAGGCGTTTAACCAAACACAGGTGGAAGAGGCGTCCCACCTCATTGTATTGTGCCGCCAAGAAAAACTCACGTCGGCTGATGTCGACAAACTCATCTCCGCGACTTCCTCGGCCACCGGAGCTCCCGAAGATTCCCTCGCGGGCTTCAAGAACGTCTTATCCGGCTTTGTATCCGGACTCTCCCAAGAAAAAGCGGAGGTCTGGTGCGAAAAGCAGGTCTATATCGCTCTCGGCTCCTTGCTAACGGCCGCCGCCCGAGCGGGCATCGACGCCTGCCCGATGGAGGGATTTGAACGTCCGGGTTTTGATGAGGTTCTTGGTCTCGAAAAGAAAGGACTGCGCTCGGTTGTGCTGTGCACCGTCGGCATACGTTCAGAAGGCGACAAATACGCGACACGCGCGAAAGTACGTTATCCCTTAGCGGACGTCGTGGAGACGATTTAAGAACATCCGGAGTCAACCCAAAGAGGGTCGTTACTGGGCGCGGCGGCGGGCCAAAATTGCGTCCAAGCCCGGAGGCAGTTCGGAAT
Source organism: Elusimicrobiota bacterium (assembly GCA_002401485.1). GTDB lineage: Bacteria > Elusimicrobiota > Elusimicrobia > UBA1565 > UBA1565 > UBA1565. The sequence goes on from NVTF01000152.1 coordinate 951, forward strand.
CAGGCAACCGGAAATAGAGGGCTTCCGCTTCGGCGATGGCCTTGCCGCCGCGTGCGGTGAGCACACCAGTCACGACGGCCCGTTTCGCGGTCATTCTTTCTATCGTCGTTTCGATGTCGCAGATTGTCCCTACCGGCAGCGGGTGCCGGTATCGAATTTTAAGCGTCACGGTGACGACCGGCATTCCGGTCATCCAAACCGCTGCTCCCAGTACCTCATCGAGCATCGCCGACACGCTTCCGCCGTGAACCCGGCCCGGCGCCCCTTCGGCTCCCGGCCCGAACCACGCCCAGGTTTTTAACGCGCCTGTTTCGTCTTGAAAATACCGGACGAGCAAGCGATCATCGGTCACGGCGTGCGGGATGAATTGTCCGACGGTATCAAACGCGTCAAAGGGTTTCGCGGGCTTCCAGGAGTCCGGGACCGTCACTTCGGGTGGAGCCGCATTCACAACGTTAGCCATTAAACTCTCCTTCCGACCACCCCTCATCCTCAACGGAAGAGTAAGAAAACTCCTCCAGCGGCGGGCTTTCCTGCTCATCAACACTGCCGGCGATCATGGCCAAGACAGCCTTGCCCAATTTCCTTGCCTTAGCGGGGCCAAAGCCTTTAATCGCCAACAACTCGTCTTGGTTGGAGGGACGAAACCGCGCCAACTCCTCGAGCGTCGCGTCGTTAAAAATCATATAGGCGGGGATACGCCCAGCGCGGGATTTCTTGAAGCGCCATTGCTTCAACTCGTCATACAGCTCGGAATGCGGCAGGGCCTCCGCTTGCATGGGTCGGCCCGCCACACGCTTCTCTACCTTCTTCTTCGCCTTCGTTCTCGCCCGCCCGGGATCGGGCATCGCAATTTCGGCCTCCGCCTCTCCCTGGAGGACATCCCGCCCCAACTCCGTCACAGACAGCACCGGGTATTGATCATCGCTGATCAGCAAACACCCTGCCTGGATCAGTTCGGTCAACAAACTGAAGGCATAATCCACCCCGTGGGATTTCAAATAACCATAGGCCGAATTGGCGTCCAGGTTCACATCCAGCACAGCCTTCGAGCGTGATCCCGCCAAGGCTTGAGAAATGCGACCCCGACCGAAACGTCCGTTCACACCGAGCACGGCGGTTAACGCCGACCGCACCAAGGCGCGTTCGTCCTCACTCACCGGGCGTGCGATGCGGTTGCGGCGAGAGGAACAGTTTTCGCACGCGCCGCAGCTGTCCTTGATGTGCGGATCACCGAAATAATTGAGGATAAAACGGTGCAGGCATCCCGCCTCTCCCGCATACCCGATCACCTGCCGAAGTTTTTCACCGTCCCGTTGCCGCTTCAGCGCCAATTGGTCGAAATCAAATCCAAGATCATCGATGTCTTTGACCGGTTCCACCAAGGCCGTCGTATAGGTCCGACCGCCTTGATACGAACGTTCAATCGCGTCCGCACGCTGGAGCAGCCGCAAGGCGGTTCCCACCGCCATTTGATTAGGACGCCCGTTGCCTATCTTGGTCGCGATTTCAGAAATCGCCGTCCTGATCGGGCCTCGACGGCACAGACGCTGGATGGCGGAATAAGAACCTTCAATCACCTCGCGCGTCGGATTGGAGCCGTCCAAAAAGAACTCCTGGGTTTTTACATCCGCGTAGTTAAACAGCAATTCACAACGCGCGGGTTCCCCATCACGTCCCGCGCGACCGGCTTCTTGATAATAGGCCTCTACACTTCCGGGGATGTCGTAATGAATCACAAACCGCAGGTCCGCCCGGTCAATGCCCATGCCAAAGGCATTGGTGGCAATCGCAACCGAGGCCTCGCCGCTCATAAACTTTGTTTGCGCCTTGGTGCGTTTGGCTTCATCAAAGGCGCCGTGATACGCGATGCAGCGGACCTTGGCGGCCCGCAGTTCTTTGTAGAGACGTTCCACGTTTTTACGCGTGGAGCAGTAAATTATCCCGGTCTTATACGTCTCCATCACATCAAATATGCGGGCGAGTTTATCGGCCTTGCCGCGAACCGAAGACACCGCCAAGGTGAGATTGGGACGCGCGAACCCGGTAATGAAAATTTTCGGCGACTTGCGTCCGTGTTGGCCCAGTTCCAACTGCTCTTGGATGTCTTGGCGAACAACCGGAGTCGCGGTCGCCGTTAAGGCAACCACCTGCGGCTGCCCGAGTTGCGCAAGCGCGCGTTTCAGCCGCAAATAATCAGGGCGAAAGTCGTGACCCCATTGACTGAGACAATGGGCTTCATCCAGCGCGAAAAGACTGATCGGAATTTCCTGCAAGGCCTCAACAAAACGGGGACTCTTAAACCGCTCCGGGGCGACATAAACGATTTTTAATTCTCCCTCACGCATCGCCCGGAGGCGTTGGTTGATCTCGCTCTGCGAGAGGCTCGAATTGATGAAGGCCGCGGGAATATCTTTAGCAACCAAGGAATCGACCTGGTCCTTCATCAAGGCGATCAGCGGCGAGATGACCAGGGTGAGACCGTCACCTGCCAAAGCCGGCAATTGGTAGCAAAGAGATTTTCCGCCGCCGGTGGGCATGATGACCAACGCGTCATCACCCTTCACAATTGAGGAGATAACCTCTTCCTGCCCCTCTAGAAACTCACGGTGGCCAAAGTGCTTCTGGAGAAGGGCGCGCGGATCAGCGATCGACAGCATAAGACATTTTAGCGATTTTAGGAATCCGAAACGAGTTTATGCTAAAATCCAACGCACGATAGGGGTTTTAGGTCCAATGAGCTATCGATTTTTTCCAAAATCGGCCCTATACTTTCAGCAATGATGAGCATCCAAACGGTAGGGTCCACAATCCTGGCCGGGGTTTTGTTTTGCGTCGGCGCCCCGGCGGCGTTGGCCTCCCGCAACGCGAAACGACCCATGAAGGCCGCCCCGGCAACGCCAGCACCCATCCAGCTGCTTATCCAGCCCCCCTCCCTCGACCTCATGCAGGAGAGTCTTGAAATCTCCCTACCCGATATACTCTCGCATGATGGCTTACAACAGGTCCCCATACGCCGGAAACTCCAGCCCACCGCCCTGCTTCGAAAGTCTCTGCAACTGCCGCCCGGCCTCCCGCTTCAAAAACAGAAAGTGCGCACCCCCGCCCCAGCCGAGTCCAATCCCGAACAGCCCTCCGCAAACCCGCGTATCTTTAATGCCCGGACGCGGCAGCGGCTGCAGCACATCGGGGAAATAGGGGTCGACAGAGCCGACCTGTTATTTGACGGGGCGAATGTCCGCCAGCACACGCCCCAGCCTCGCGAAAACACGTCCGAACCCTCGAAGGCGGAGATCGCCAAACTGATCCTGCAGCTATTCACCCCCGGGGAAATCTCGATGATCGCGCATGGTCCGGATATCTCTATTTACGCGACAAAACAAAAAACTGTTCCAAGAAGAGACGCGGATCTTGGCCCTATAACCACCCGCCTCAATGCAGCAAGAATAACCCCCTTCCTCCAGGCCCATGTCAATCAATTCCTAGCGAATCGAAGCATGGCGATCAACGGGCTCACAAAGGCCATCCGATCGGGCAAACTTTCGCAGCGGGAAAGAAAAATTCTGCGGGCGCCGTTTGACCCGGATGCGGAACGAGGCGGCGGCCTCGGAAAATTTGAACTCGAACAATCCCTGCTCGACGGGTTTCTTCTGGAGCGCATCATTCAAATAACCACAACGGAATCTCCTCGGCGCTTAAAAATAGTTTTAGGCGGCACCCTTCATTACGAAATCACAGAAATTAAGCGCCGGGTCGAGGAGTCCCTGCGCACGGCGGCAGCGCGCCTGGGGGTTAAGGCCGTGGAGCAGTGGATCGAAGCATGGGACGTCGAAATCGTCGGCTACTCCATCCGAACCGAGTACTTATTAAAAACCGTCGAGTCCCTCGCCAAAGAGAAGGATCCGCGGCTCAAGCGCTGGCTGCGCCTCGAATACCTGGACCTTATGGATGAAAGCCAGTTTCAACGCTTGGCGCGCGAGCAGCCTGACATCGTTTTTACCGTCAACAGCCTCTACATAGGCTCTTTCTTCGGAGACATGGACCCCCGCCGCCAATATGGGATGAGCGAGAAGCAGTACCGGCGGGATGCAGCGAAGCTCATGGCTTATGTCCGGCGTGTTTATAAGTCCCTCCCCCATGGCGGCCTGTTTGTGACGGAACAGACCAAAACCCGGGACGCTCCCTTTGGCCCCTTTCTCCAAGTGGCCAAGCCCAAAAACAGCAGCCGGTTTGAGCACAGCGGCTTTCACTATAAGGGCGACACCCGGAATTTCCCGCTCTCTTTTCTCGGCGCTCCGGGAGCCACCAAGGCCGAGCTTCGGCTTTTTTCCTCCTGGCGGCTTTTCTTGGCGGGAAAAACCGCGGAGGCAGCGCAGGAGATTTACACCGCCTTGAATGAAACGGGGGAGGAAGTCCCGCGTTTCGCCACAAGCAGCCTCTTAGCCATACTGCGCGTCTACGAGGCGCAAAACCCCGTCCCTGAGATTAAACTCAGGAAACTAAAAGAGCGCTTGGAGGCGAGGGAGTTTTAAGCGCTCATCTTTTTTGCAGGTCTTAAAAAACCGCGCCTCCCTATCTTGTGGAGAGGCGCGGCTAATAAACCGATCGGAGCGAACCCGCGCAGACGTTAGAAGGGAACTTCTTCCAGGTCGGGCTCGGAAGAGGCCTTTGACGGCGCCGACGTCGAACCGCTGACGATGTTCTCACCTTTCTTTCCCAAGAACTGAATGTCGTCAACTACGATCTTCAGTTTGTTGCGTTTGGCGCCGGTGGCTTTGTCGTCCCACTCTTCCAACACGAGATGGCCGCCGACATAAACCTGCTGCCCCTTGGTCAAATATTTTTCGGCGAACTCGCCCCACTTCCGGCCTTTTTCCCGGTCGTAGGCCTTGAGGTCCAACCAGACGGGAACATCTTCCCACTGCCCTGTCTGCGCGTTCTTCTTCGAGTTGTTTACCGCAAAACTGATGTTTGCGACCTTCCCCCCGTTGCTAAACGTCTTGATCTCCGGATCCCGCGTTAACCGACCGATCAACATTACCTTGTTCAAATTGGCCAAGAGTCATTCTCCATAAACTTAAAATGTAAGGGTACAAGCCCCCCAAAAACTGCCTGCCAACAGCATATCATGTCTGTCCAGCAGGACAAAATTTCAGGCGTTTTCGACGGGAAATACCTAATAAATCCCTACGGATATTTCTTCGACGCCTTAAGTTTTGGTCTCCGGAGGACCATGGTCGCCAAGGTCCACTTTATTCCCAAATAAAGGATCCCCGTGGAAAGAAGCATTACGCCGATGGCGATCGAGTTCGCTGAATCCCCAAAGTCGCTTCCGAAAAAGGCCACCATGGCGATAAGCCCAGCAAACCACAATACAACCGACACCGGTGCGAAAAGCAAAAATCGCGGCTATGAAAAACCTATGCCCAGGTCGAAATCATACCGGTTCTCAATCCAAAGTCGCCGCCATGAAAATCCTGAGATCAAGGGAAATTCATGGTCCGCCCATTGATAGGCGTTGCTAATCGCATTTTTGATCGCTGGGGTTTTAACGAGACTCGCACGGGAAATATCGATTTGGCTTTTAGGCACTTCCAAAAACAAATCCAAGGCCCTCATATCCATTGGCGTGGGAACCTCACCCCCCACCCGGATCCCGTCTTTATAAAGAAAAAGGCGACCCGCCGCCATTTTAGACGGCGCGGCGAAGGCGTTCCACTCCTTGCCGAAACTTTCGGAAACATCCTTCCTTTGCTCAAGGAGCCTAGATGCGTGCTGCCAATCATTACGCCCTTCAACAAAAATAAGACGCGGCTTCATCATGCCTAGAACTTCCAGCAATTCATTTTCCTTGGCCAACGATAACCCGCGCCGCTTATTGCTCCAATCAACGGTGATGATGGTGCAGCCCTCATCGACCCCGGGGTCCTCGTTTTTCATTTTATCCACGGACCCGATCACCAGCAAACGCCGGTCCCTGCCGCGACCTGACTCAACGGTAATACGCTCCGGCCCAAGGCGCAGCGCCGCCAAAATCCCGTACGCGAGGGCCTTATCGCGTTCGGTCGCAGGGTTATCTCCGGAAATAAGCGACGAAAACGGGTCCTCCAGCGTGCCATAGGTGAGCGGCCTGCCGTCAAAGGAAATTCTAAACGAGTCGCCCGGTTCTACCCTGATCCACTCCGCCTTGGAATGTACACCCGCACGCACGAGGTCCCGGTAAAATTCCTCGGGGTGTTCTATTTGGAAATCCCGTAATTTTTCGAGCGCACGGGCGCGATCGATGCCAAACGCTCCTGTCTCAACGAGAGCTGCCTTGGGGAACTCAGTTTCAGACATCCAGCGATAGCGTACCCCCAACAACGCCATAGTTCCATGCCATTTCTCACATAGTTCCCTGCCTGTTAATTCATACCCAAAGAGGAACTAGCCCCGGGGCTAATGCCGGTCACTTAAGCTCTTTTGTGTCGAGAATTTATAAAATCTTCTTGCCGAGAGGAGACTCTATGAATCTTAATTCCT
>NVTF01000153.1 GCA_002401485.1 Elusimicrobiota bacterium
TGCCGCGATCGATGATCCGAACGCTGATCCAATCTCCGCGTTCATCCACCTCCACATCCACCGAACCGTCTTCCTGGTTGAAGTTAATCGCGTTTTGGATGAGTTGTGCAAACGCGCGCTCGAGGAGCAAGGCGTCCCCTTCGACCTGAAGGTTGGCCTCCGCTTTTAGGGTGAGAGGCAGTTCCTTCGCTTTGGCCAGGCGTTTTTGTTTTTCAATGACGTTGTCGAGCAGGACGCTGATGTTGAAGGTTCGTTTAACGAATTCAAGTCCGGGTTTTTGCAGATCGACGAACGCGAGCAAGTCGTTGATCGTTTTGTGCAGGCCCTCGACGCCTTCCCGTGCGCGGGCCAAATTTCGATCGTAGTCTGTGTCTTTATTTTGATTCACCTGTTCTTGGAGGAGGCCGAGCGCCATGGTCACATAGGTCAGGGGAGTGTTGAGTTCGTGGCTTACCCGGGAAAGGAAGGCGTCTTTGAGTTGTTCGGTTTCCTGGAGTTCCATGTAGGCGGCGTTAAGTTCTTCGCGCAAACGATTAGAAACGTCGAGTTCGCTCTTCGCTGTGCGCGCGACGCGGCAGCGTTCAAGAACGGTCGCCAGGTAGTCCTCGCTGAAGGGTTTGATGATATAGTCGCTCGCGCCTTCTTTCAAAATCTCAATTGCAGTGCCGAGTGTGGGTGTGGCGGTCATGAGGATCGCATCTGTTTCCGGGCTTCGCTTTTTTATCGCGTATATTGTTGCCCCCCCGTCCGCCTCATCGGGGAAGTTCAGGTCAACAAGCGCGTAATCAAAGAAAGGCCCCTTGTCGACGAGTTCGATCGCCGCCTTGCGGCTGTGGACCATCTCCGAGGTGTAGCCGAGTTGTTTTACCGCTACCTGGCAAACCCCGGCCCACTCCTCGTCATCGTCGGCGATCAGGATATGTCCTTTTGTGTTGTTATCACCCATTGTCCCTAGAAGTTTACCAGTAGGATGGGTTTTCCTCAACCATTTGAAATAGATCCTTTTTTCTCCTTGCTTTTTTAACATGTCTCATTTTCCTCAATCGGGGGCAGGGTCCGACATCAAGCTCATGGTCGTGCAGCACAAGAGTTCGCCGATCGTCTCTTTGAACTAATATACTGCCTGCATGAAGCGCAGGCGGATTGGTGAATCGGAGTTGGAAGTCTCAGCATTGGCGCTGGGCACGATGAACTTCGGTTATGATTGGCACGGGATCGGCGCGGTCGAGGAATCGGTCGCGCGTGATCTTGTAGACAGCGCTTTGGACAAAGGCGTGAATTTTATCGATACCGCCGATGTCTACGGCCACGGCGCGGCCGAAACGATGCTCGGAAAAATAATTAAAGGCCGGCGCGATCAGTTCGTGATCGCCTCCAAGGTATGCGGGCGGATGGATCCCGATGATCCGAGCAGCGGCGGCCTCTCTAAGGAGCACATTGCCGAAGGTCTTGATGCATCGTTGATGCGTCTGGGTACGGATTATCTCGATCTCTATATGCCCCACGCGCCCGACAGCGGTACTGAGCTGGAAGAGTCGCTTGAGGCCTTCGATCGCGCGGTCCAGGCCGGAAAAATTCGTGTGCTCGGTTGTTCAAATTTTGACCCTGACTATCTAAAGAGATCACTCGATTGGGCTGAAGAAAACAATAAGCCCCGTTTCGAGTTCAATCAGGTCCAAATCAGCCTCGCCGCCCCCTGGGCTTTAAGTGAGCACAAAAATACCTCTCTATTGGCTTGGAGTCCCTTGGCGGGGGGTCTTCTGACTGGCAAATATGCCGACCCAAAGAAGCCGCGTCCTCATGGGCGCCGCCATTATCCAAAAGACGGCTTTCCAAACGTTTCGGAGGCCCGTCTCGCGCCGCTGCTCGCCTTGCTCTCGAAAATTTCCGAGCTTGAAAACCTGAGTCCGGCCCAGGCGGCAATCGGCTGGCTGCTTGGAAAGTCTGAAATTTCCAGCGTTATTCTAGGTGCCCGCAACCGTGAGCAGCTAAACGAGACGCTTGAATCAAGACCCCTGAGCGAGCGCTCGATGGTCCTCCTAGATAAGGCTGTGCAGGTCCTGGTTAAGGCCTGAAAATCCAGTTATAACCTAACGAACTCCCAAATTAGGGGTTTCTTTTATGGCGCTGCATCTGCCTATAAACGCGGAATGTAACATTCAATGCACTTTCTGTTCCTCAGCCGGTAGGAACGGGGATTTCTCCCTAGCTAAATTAAAGGCCGATATTGATGCCGACACGATCGGGCATATCCAGATTTCGGGGGGGGACCCGCTCCTGCGGGATTCCGCCGAGCTCCTGGAAATTGTTACCCACTGCCGGAAAAAGGGAAAAATTATCGAATTTCAGACCAATGCGGTGCTGGCGACCCGCTACGATGAGAAGGTTTTCGGTCTCATCGCCAAACTCGTCGATTTTTTCAACGTGAACTTTTCCGCGCATAATGCTGAACTCGATGAACAGGTCACCTTGGTGCCGGGCGGCTACGATTGGCGCATCAAGGGCATCCATTATATGACCAAGCTCGGTGCGCGGGTGCGCCTTACCTATATCGTTCACAACACAAATGTACATCAGGCGCCCGACTTCGTGGACTTCGTCGCGAGGGAATTCCCGGATGTGGAATGGATTCAGTTTTCCTATGTGAAGGGCATGGGGCGTGCGAAGGGTTCTCTCAATGTCATCCCAAGATTTGAAGACGCGGCCGGGCCGCTTAATGCGGCCATGAAGAAGTGTATGGATTATGGAATCAAGTTTGATGTTGATCACATTCCGGTTTGTTTCGTGCGGGATTATAAAGATCATCACGCGGACTACCAGAAAATGCAGGACGAACAGACCGGGGTGCATCTAACCGAAAAACAAAAAACCGGGGAGTGCGAGGGCTGCGACCTGGCGTCCTGGTGTCCGGGTCCGCGCCGCGATTATGTTGAATTGCATGGAGCACTGCACTCGTGACAACAACAACGGCCGCGCTTGATGTTCAGGCCTTAAGAAAGCAGTATCCTTCGCTTTCCAACAAGGTCGAGGGCAAAAGCCTCGTTTATCTCGACAGTGCTTGCACCGCGCTCAAACCGAAAGTGGTCGCGGACCGGCTTCACGATTTTTATACAAATTGGGGCGGCTGCGGCGGAAAAAGATCCACGCACCTTCTCTCGCAGCAAGTCGAGGCGTGGTTTCAGGAAGCGCGTGTCGAGACCGCGCGGTTTCTTAACGCGGAAAAAGCCGATGAGATTGTATTTACAGGCAGCACAACCGACGGCATTAATCTCGTCGCACGTGCATTCCCGTTTTCCAACGAGAGAAACGAAGTCATCGTTACCGACGTCGAACACAACTCGGTGGTGCTTCCCTTTAAGCAGGCCGAGGCGGAGGGCCGGATCAAATTGCGCTTTTGCCCGATCACCGATGCGGGCCCGGACCTCAACGCATTAGCCTCCATCATTTCCAAGAAGACCGCGCTCATCGCCATGACGCGTTCTTCCAATGTGCTCGGCGGAAGTTTTTCCGTGCATCCCGTCTCACAATTAGCGCGGGCCCATGGCGCAAAGCTGCTGCTCGATGACGCACAATACCTTTCCTCTCACCGGGAGGATGTGCAGGCCTCCAACGCGGACTTCGTCGCCTTTTCCTCGCACAAGCTCGGCGGGCCTTTTGGTGTGGGCGTGCTTTATGGAAAAGAACATCTGCTCAATGGTCTGGGTCATTATCGTGTCGGCGGCGGGACGGTGAAGGACTATGAAGTGGGCGATACCCAAGATGATGTCACTCCGATCTATCTTGATGCCCCGATGCGGTTTGAGGCGGGCGTGCAAAACTTCGCGGGCGCTGCGGCATTTGGGGACGCGCTTAAATTCCTGCAAACGCTCGACCCCGACGCGGTGCGCTCGCATGTTTCTGATCTCGTCGGGTATGCCATTCGAAAACTGCAGGCCTTCGATGAAATTGAAATTCTCGGCGATCCCAAGACCTTAAAAGAAGGCAGTCTGGTTTCCTTTTATCCAAAACACAAAGAGTTCTCGGCGAAGGACTTTAACCTTTACCTGAATCACGAGTTAAAAGATAAATTTATTGCCATTCGCATCGGCGATCACTGCGCGCACATTTTGCATAAACGCATGAAGATCAAAGAGACCCTGCGGCTTTCCTTCTTTGCGTACAATACGAAAGAAGAAATTGATGTGTTTGGTGCGGCGCTGGAAAGCTATATTCACGAGGCATGTCGTTGAAAGAAGAAGAAATCGATATTGATTGCGACTCGGGAGAATGTCTCCAGCCAGGGGACATCGTGTCCAAGGCTGCCGCGGCGAAGAAGTATGAGGAAGAACGCGCGGGCGAAGCGGAACGTGTCGACCGTGCGGCGTTTGAAGAGGTGAAGTGTTTTGACATTCTCCTGAACTACGCCTGTCAGGCCAAATGCCAATTTTGTTCCCAGGACTTTGCGTGGCGTGAAGAAAAAAATCTCATGCCGTTTCGGCAGGCGTGTGAAAAAGTCTACCTCGCCTATCAAAAAGGGTACCGGCGTTTGGGTTTCACCGGCGGGGAACCGACGCTTCGAAAAGATCTTCCGAAGTTAATCGCCTTCGCTAAAAAAACCGGGTTCACCTATATTCGAATTCAGACCAACGGGATTCGTACTGCGGATTTTGCCTACACCAAGGAACTCGTCGACGCAGGACTGACCTTTGTTAAGTTTTCCATTCACGGTCATGATCATGAAACTCATGATCATCTGACCATGATCCCGGGCAGCTTCCAGGCGAATCTCGACTCGATCGACAACCTCAAAAAACTTAATGTCGGCATGGGCGTGAATATTGTTCTGAATAAGGTGAATTTTAATCATCTCGAAGAGTTTTACGAACTCTTCCTCATGAAGCTGCACCTTTCCAACTTTGTGATCATCGCCCCCCTTTATGAAGGCAATATGCACAACTACATCAAAGAAATGGGTGTGCGGTTAAGTGCCATTGCTCCTCATGTTAGGAAGGCCTTCGCTAAATTTACGGCGATTGATTTTCCAAAACCGCCGCTGCTTTTGCATTTTGTTCCTTGTATGCTTCCAGGGTATGAGCAGCAGATGTTGGGCTGGTCCTCATTTAACACCACGGTCGTAAGTCCAAAAGGTCACATGCGCGACCTCGATGAAACGGTGATGGAGCATACGGTTAAAACGGATACTTGTTCTTCCTGTGTCTACAACGATCGCTGTATTGGTTTTGATAAGAGTTACGCGAGCATCTTTGGCACCGAAGAAATTGCGGCTTTGAAAGAACCGCCTAAGCGTTATGACTGGGATAAACCGAAAATCGACCCGCGCACACGAACTGTTTTGACCGATAACGAACAGTGTGCGGTGCTTGTCCTGCGTGAGAAGAGTGGTGTTTCTACGGATGAGTTTTTGGAGATTGCGAACCGGTATCCGATCTGCAAGGATTGTACCGATGAGAATGCGGTGATTAATGCTGCGGAGACCCTTATTAAAATGGACCGGGTTAAGAGAGAATTTATTAAGGGCAAGTATATTTGGTCGCTTGTGGTTGAGAATGACATCGTGGAAGGGGAGTTGGAGGAGGCTCATCATGGGTGAAGAAAGTTGCGGCGAGGGGTGTTCGCACGATCATAAAGAAGAGATGCCGACGAGTCTCCCTGCTGATAAGAACCGGCCGAAGCCGCAGCAGATTAAGCCCTATATCATGACGGTTCAGCCTGGTACGTACGCCTGGTGCGCCTGCGGGCAGTCTAAGAAGGATCCCTACTGCGACGGCACCCACGCCAAGGTCGAAGGAAACTTTTCGCCGATCATTGAAGTCGTAGAAAAAGAAAAAAAGGTCGCCTGGTGCGGCTGCAAATTCGCAGCCTCAAAACCCTTCTGCAATGGAAGTCATGCTAAGTATCAGATGAAAGGCGACCACTACGAAAACGTAAGCACCTGGCGCGCCAAAGGCTGCCACTCCTCAAAGTAGGGGCCGTACGTTGAGTTGTTGAGTTGTTTGATGCTGCGGTGTTGGTCGCGGCATTTTTCCTCCACCTCGCCCGATCGTAAAGAATCGTCTAAATAATGAGGATGTCGAACTTATATGGGACTCTTTTGATGTGGAATGCGTCCGCGTCGGTAACACGGAGAGTCGGTTCAAGGCCCGAGACTCGGGAGAACTCATTCCTATCATCCGCTTGAAGGATCAGAGCTTGAACGGAACCTTCTTTGACCTCGGGTAGGATGTCATCGCCGTCAAAATACAGAGTAACACCATGGGCGCCGAGTATCACGCGTTGAGTGTTTGGCTCAGCGCCCAGGATTTGGAGCAAGGGGGCCACTCCTTCCTGTCGAAACACCACGCCGACCAATGTATTGGCGGTATTAGGATGTTCTCTAAAGAGGTTCACCCCGGTTCTCACCTTGTTGCCGACTTCGCGGTTCTGAAACTCTGTAATCCAAAACTCCGTTTTAGGAAGAACTCGCTTTTCGAAATTTAAATAATTCCATCCCGGCAGCCTATCTTCAGAATTCGTCTTCCACGAATAATTCCGATGAATAAATATCGGCTCTAAGTGTGTAAGACGCTTTTCGCAGGTCTTGAAGTAACCCTCAAGTGGCTCGTTTGCTCGAAAGGAGAGCCCCGTGAACATGTCGCCTCCCAAGCGTTTGATGTCCTCTTGGACCTCTCTGACGTGGGCTGCCTTGTCAGGGAGGTCGATGAACTCGATGTTTTGACAATTGCGCATGCCGATGAAGCGGCAGAAGTGTTTGCCCGGATTCTCTGTGACTTTGTTTGGCGCGACGGAAAATCCCAACTTCTCGAACGCCATGTAGTCGTCGAGCGTGTCGCCGTATGTATACGCGTGGTCGAACTCGAACGCCGAAAAATTTATGACTCTACTATATCCCGCTCAGTACAAGGGGTCAATAAGTTAAATTCTAAATTATGCGGTTGCTAGAAATTGGGAGGGGTGGGGGGTGGCGGAAATGAGCCCAAGAGGAAAACCAAATTTTATCCCCCGCGCTAAAAAACGACCGGGAATGATTCTCTATTACCGCTCCATTCTCATTTTCATGATCGGAGCGGTCTTGTGGAATGTTGTCCCGACGCTTATGCAGATGTTCAAGTGATTCGAAAGTACGAACCCAAAGATCTTGAGGATGTACTGACCGCTTGGGCGGCAGCCTCGGCGGTCGCGCTTTCTACGAGAAGTACGGCTTGGTGCTGATGGAAGAGAAGGCTCACGCGAAGACAGGCTTTGGCGTTATGCGACTGAAGCTGTCTGAGGGCAGGACGTTAAAATAAAACTCACAATATTCGCAGCTAGGTTAGGAGCC
>NVTF01000154.1 GCA_002401485.1 Elusimicrobiota bacterium
AAAAAAATCAATATATTCTTGGGCATTTTCAAAATTCATACCCCCATAATATCCAATTTCTATATTACGAGTCTCTCAATTAAAGGGGAACCAAATCGAGGGTTCATTCGTATCTACCGGTATGGCGAACGAAAATCCTCTGGCCCCTGCAGATGAGATCGGCAGGCGTATATTTCTAATCCGCGGGAAGCGGATGATGCTTGATTCTGACCTAGCGGCCATGTATGGTGTGCCTACGCATCGCCTCAATGAGCAAGTTCGGAGAAACGCGAAGCGGTTCCCGGCTGACTTCATGTTCCAGTTGGTCCCGAAGGAATTCAAATCTTTGATATCGCAATTTGCGATATCAAAAAAAGGCAGGGGAGGGCAGAAGAAATTGCCGCTGGTCTTCACCCAGGAAGGAGTCGGAATGCTCTCCGGGGTACTCCATAGCCCTCGGGCCATACTTGTGAATATCGCTGTCATTAGGGCGTTTGTGGGGCTGCGGGAGATCATTTCCACCCATGGAGACTTGGCCGAGCGCCTCTGGAAGCCCGAAAATGAAAGTTCGGAACACGGGAGAGATATTCGGACCCTGTTTGAGGTAATCCACGAGTTCATGAATCCTCCAGAGAGCCCGCGTCCCCGCATAGGATTCAAGCCGAAGTGAGAATAAGCTCTCCGATTCGTCTACGAGAGCAGGTTAAGAGAAACCATGCTGTTAATCGCAATAAAGATCGATTCCCTGGAGATTTTATGTTTCGCCTGACTCCGGAGGAGGCTGAATCTTTGAGATGCCAAATTGGCATATCAAAGAAGGGTAGAGGGGGACGGCGTTTCTTGCCTATGGTCTTCTCGGAGTTGGAATCTTAGAGACCGGTCAAAAGGGCACAGGAAACGGCAGTGCGGCCATCATCACCGCCGCCTGCAAGGCGGGGAATGTCTTAATCAATTCCCGGTAGGCACGCGCACGTTCGGCGTGCTGCTCGGCACCGATTCTGACCTGCAGATCGGCGCGCACCCGGTCCACCTCAATGCTTCCCGGACGGGCGTCGAGATTTCCATCCCCATCGCGGTCAATCGCTCCGCCCGCATCCTTGAGCACGCCGCGAATCGCAGACCCGCCCTGGCGGTGGCGCACCCGCGCGTTGGGATAAAGCCCGCCGCGCCCGCGAACGGTTTCCAGGAAGGTCTCCCGCACGCCGCCCCGGAAGGACTGGAGGATGCGACCGCGCGCGTCCTCGATATCTTCTGCGGCGCTGCGCACCGCACGCGTAAGACCGCCTATGCCAAAATGGATATTACGGTCGTCCGTCCGCGGATCACGCTCATAAATCCATTCCCCGGGAAGGATCGAGCCGTCGGTGCGAACCCGGTCCGGGAACTGGCTGGGGTCGAGGTAGCGATCCACCTTGTCGGGAAGGATGTCCAGGAAATCGATAAAGTGAATGATCTTGCCGAAGGTTCCGCGCCGAACTGTCGCTCCGCCCTCGCCGCGGTACATATAAACCCGGCCGATGAAGTGGTGCTGATTCAGATCACGGCCGGTAATGATTTCAATCGGAGTCTGCACAATGCCGCGCGGCAGCTCCAGCACGATATTCGGCCAATTTGAGGGTTTCGTCGCCCAGCCTTCTTTATCGTCGAGTTCTTCGGCGGCTTGAGTCCGGCGTCGTTCGAGAATCGAGCGACCCAAGAGAACCGGCAACCGGGTCTTGGGATCGATGTAGCGCCGCAAGCGATGGATCGGGTCGATCTCGCTTCCGGGCTCCCACATGCGGCCGGACATATCTTCAAAAATCCAACCCCGCGCGGCCTTTTTTAATTCTTTGTCGGTATTTAAGACGCGCGCGATAGCCCCATCCTCATGCAGCAGCACGGCGGAGACGCTGCCTTCGATCCAGGTTTCCGGAGACCCTGAGAACCGCCACGTTCGTGTGATTCCCGCGACGCGAACCTCAGCGAGCTGCCCGCCCGGCGCGATGCCCCATTGAATCGCAGAGGCCAAATGAAAGGAGCGGACCAATTCCGGCGTTTTCTTGCGCGCTGTTTCCAATTCCTCGGCGTTCATATAAACACCGGTTATGTTTCCATACTCATCCAAGGCGAAGGCATAGGACTCAAGCTTGAGCGAAATCCAACCGCTGCGCTGCGCTTCACTCGCCTGCGCCTCGGCTTCCCGCGCGAGCTGCACATAACCGGTGCGGCCCGTTTCCAGCCGCGAGACAGCGGCCGTTTCATTGGAACCCAATAACGCTTCGAGGCTGCCATACCGTCCCGCGACCGCCGGGGCGTCTTCATCGATGATGTAGGTCACGATGGAATTGGGATCGGCCATGCGGGCCTCGACGGGATGCAGCGCCGTGCGCAGGCCGCTTCGGCGGTCCTTGTTCTTTCGGAAATAAAGCACGCGCCCCTGGCGTTCCAGTTTGCGCAGTTTCTCCAGGGTTAGGCCGCCGCGCGACTCGCCGTCCAAACCGACGCGCGCGAACGGCTCAGCCGCCAGAACACGATCCACTTGCACGCGCCGCGCGATGGACTCCCGTTTGACGGTTTCGCCGTCGCGGAGATCCTGCTCAGCGTCGGCGCCTTCCACAATTTTCCGCGCGCCCAACGCGGCGGGATCATCGGTTTTTTGACCCGCATGGGAAGGCGGCAGCACCCAGCGCGCGCCGTTTACTTCAACAATGCGCTCGGCACGCTGAAGTCCCGCGAGATCCGCCTCGGTCAACCAGCGCTCAACCTTGCCGTCGGCATCCACTTCCGCAACGAGTGCAGGCATTGAGGTTGGATCGGCCAACCACCGCTCGCGCAATCCGCGTAAATGAGACAAGCGCGCGGCGGCGGCGAGACGAACATGGGGGGCGCTCCTGCGCCACGCAGCGGCGTCAAGCCGCGCCTCTTCAATGGCAATCATCACATCCGCCGCCAGCAAGCCGCGCCCGTTTTTGAGCAGTCGCCGGCGGCGTTCGGCGCTTTCACGCAGCGAGAAAATCATATTAAGAAGGAGCGCCTCGCGATCCGTGTGCGATTCAAACGCGAGGAGAACTTCACGGTCATATTCCGCCAAAACACGAAGGTAGGCGTCCAACGCTCGATCCTTTAAGACGAAATCCTCGGGACGATTGCCGCGTTCTAAATAACTCTTAAAGAGGTCATCGCGCGCAGCCTTGGAGCGGCGACGGATGTCGATTAATTTGCGCGCAACCGCCCGAACCTCGGCGGACTCGCGTTTAAAGATGCTGCCCGCCATACGATCCAAGAGGGCGCGTTCCGAAGCCAAAACCGAATCCGCCTGTTTTCCGCGCGCGGCAAGCTCCTCAACGAGGAAGCGATGGAATGTTGCGCGCCCCTTTCCAGGCCCCTCAGCGAGCGGCTGCAGCAGGCGGGCGAATTCCGCAGAAAGCAGACGCCGACGGCCCTCGACATCCGCCTTGGTCAACAACGCGAGACGTTCTTTGGGTGTAAACGCCGGATGGTGGCGAACGAGCTCGGCATTGCTTGACATCAACCTGTATTCTCCCGCTAAGAACAGAAGACGCTCCCGAGTCTCTTTGGAGACCAAGCCGGTCCCATCAAACAACGCGTCCAAGCGCGCGGCGAAGTCTGCATCCATCATCCGGCGGGACAGGAAATCGGCGAGGGAAGAAACCACGCCGTCCTCTTTTGCGATTTTTTCTCTGCGGCGCTGCCGGGGCCGCGCGCCTTTGGAGGCACGCATTCCGAGCGCTTCCATTTCCGTGACAAGTCGTATAAAGTCCATGCGAACAGATGCATAGGTCTCAATCAACTCCGTCCAGGCGACACTGACTTCGCCTTCAGACGCCGCTGCGTCCTGAGCCCCCGCGGAGCCGCGCTCGAAGAGAACGAGGGTCGCCTCTAAATTGCGGCGGGCGGCATCAAGACGTTTGATGCGCGCCTCAATCAAACGAGCGCCGTCGGAGACGGAAACCATCAAGGCGTGCAAGCGCAAGGACAAGGTTTTTAAGCGATCCCGGCTTTCCAGTTCCTGGCGAAGCGCGTCGGAGAGAATGCCTTCCAGACCGCGCTGGATGCGCGCCGGATCGGGGGCCTGCAGGAACACACCCGAAACCCACTTGTCACGGAAATGCCCGAAGGTTCCGACCGGAGTGAAGCCCTTGTAGCTCATGCGCTCGGCGATGAGGTTCGCGCGCAGCTGCAAGGAGGCGTTGGGGGCGTCCATGCCGTCGGGGAGACCTTCCGGAAAGAGAGTCGACCGCATGGCGTTGAGATTGGTCTCATCGATTCGCAGGGTGAGCGCGCGGGCCGCGGTCTCCGGCGAATTTCCTTCTTCGATCGGAACAATCGCCAGGAATTCATCGAGCGTTATTTTGGTTCCAAGCATCGCGCCGATCTGGTCTAAATCGCGGCGCATCCCTTTTTCGAGTTCTGCGGCGAAATTGGCTCCGCGTGTGCCGCGGGTTCGCGCCCAACGCAGGAGGGCGGCGCGCAGGCGCATACGGCCCAGCACCACCAAGGCCCGGCTTTCGGCACGCGCCATCGCGGCGCTATGAATTTGGTCCGCACGCTCACGCTGAAGGGCTGCGAGCGCCAGCAGCGCCTCCGGCGGCGTGGTGCGGCTTTCCAAGCGAACCTCGACCCAACCCTCGATGAAGGATTTATCAATCGGATCGCTGCCAATCGAGATCCGTGAATGGAAGTAGCGCAGCGCTCCAACAGCCGTGATCATTGACGGGCCGGGGGAGAATCCGCCGGCCTCGGATAATCCCGGTATGGGTTCGCGTGAACGAAATGCCGCCACCAGGCTGTTGCGCAGGGCGGCAAACGACTGTGGAGTCTCGATGACGCGGCCCTTGGTATCGGAATCGGGTTCTTCGCCGAGCATCGCCAAACCCGCGTCGATGAGACGCAGACGGTTCTTTAAGAGCACCAATTGCCCGGGGTCCCTGGTTGTCTCCAGAGACCGGAGCGCTTCACTCCGTTCAAAATGCAGCGATGAGCGCCGGGCGTTGAGCCGGGCGTTGAATTCAAGAAATTCACGTTCCGCGGAAAGGGTCGCGTGCCGCGCGCGCGCCACGAGTTCGGGCGACGCATCGCCCGATCCCGAAAGCGCTGCGACCAAACGTCCCAACGACCGTCCGATCAGAGAAACCGGTTCAATACGAATCTCATCCACCTTCAAATTCTTATCGACAATTTCCTCCACCGCCCGTGCAACGCGAACCCTCTCGGAAAGAGCCGCTAAACGCGAGGCGAGCACATCCGTGCGCTTCGCCCGCGCGACAAACTGCGCAAGCGCGTCATCGGCCGACAGGGTGAGCGTGAGGGGGGCGTCAAAATCGCGGTTGAGCATATGGTTGATCGCGGCCCGAAGCTGATTTTGATGCGCCCGCAAGGCGGCGAGGGTCAAATTCCTGTCGAGCCCGTCCGGTTGCCGCTCGTAAATGGCGATCGACTCAGCACTCGCCTCGTAGGCGGAATAAGCGCTGAAGAACTGGAGGGCGAGATCACCCGCAAGGCTCACTCCCATGTGATTGGCCAGACGGACTTCCGCACCCCGGCGGGATTTTTCCAATACCCGCAAGTCTTCGGGTTTCATGCGAATCGAAACGATGGGGAAGATTCCAAATCCAGTCACCCCCAAGGCCGGAAGCAGGGCGATCCCGGTAGCCGTAACATTAACGCCGATGTTAATATCAACAGCGACTTTTTCGATTCTCCGGTCCGCTGCTTCCAGGAGCTGTGCGGCCGCTTGGGAACGTTTCGCTAGTCCGGCAAGTCCCGCACTTCCGGATTCCACGACATCAAGCGCGCGGTTTAAGTCAACAACCGTTCCCGAACCCGTATTGCGGCGAATCGGCTTAAATTGCGAATCCGCCTGTTCCTCGTCCATTCGCGCCCAGGCGTCTTTAAGCGCCGCACGCACCCGCGCATCCAGCAAACGGCTCATCGTCCAATACCAACGCCGCATCGCGCTCCACAATTCGCTCTGACTGATAAGATTGTTGCGGTATTGCCGAATCGCGTCCTTGACCGCGCGGGCGGCGACGGGACTCTCCGGCGCCAGCAGAGCGATCTGACCGTCGTAACCCTCTGCCTCTCGTTTTTCAGAAGCCGCTCGCAGCCGCGTCTCCTGATAGGTTTCATACATCTCCAAGAGAATCGAATCGGCCTCGAGCGACAGGGCCTTGTCGCGATTTTCACTGAAGGGATCGTAAATCGGAAGTCGGATGGAAAGTCCGCCTCCCAGAACCTGATTGGCGAGCACATCCTTAAACTGAACGCCGACCCATAGCGTCATCTTTTCGATCCACGGAATCCAATCGAGAAGATTAAACGACTCTTCGGGAAGTACAATCGAACCGGGAGAGAGGCGGCCGAAAAGTTCGCTCAACGGCTTGGGCTGGGCAAGCGCTTCTCCCAGAGTGATCAAGAGGCGATCCATATCCCGGGGGCTCGCCGCCTCGAAAGGAAACGCCGCTTCGGGCGGGCGGCCCGTCAACATGTTGTAGCGCAGCCGCGCCTGGTGCAAACGCGCCTGGGCGGCCACAACCTTCGCCTCACCGTCAGCGGCGAGCGTCCGGTCGTTTGCGTTTGCCGCCATGTAGAGGGCGAGATCGCGTTCCCATCGCGCTTGCAGGATTTCCGCGACCGCCGCCTGCCAGCGCTGGGTCAAGTCCAGCAGCCGCGTTTGCAGCAGAAGGCCGGACGCATACAGACTCGCGACGCGTTTGGAAACCAATTCCCTCTGCGACTGGGTGAGGGTTAATTCGGTTTGCGTCCCTACCTGGAATCCGCCGCCCGCCGCGCGGTCGGCGGTATCGGTGCCGACGGCGTTGGAAACAAATCCTACAAATCCCCGCGTCACCACGTTGTCGAGGAGGGCGCCGGCTTTTCGCAGCTCTTCAATCTCGCGGGTTAAGCGCCCGGCTTCGAGGGAGAGAATTTTCCGACCGACATCGCCTTCATACACCCGGCGAAGTTCCGCGACCAAAGAATCCTTAACTCCCTCGCGTTGAAAGAAATCGACCAGATCTTTATTGAACTCGGCGAGGGTACGGCCCCCGAGCAGGTCTTCGCCGGTTCGACCGACCACGCTCCGCCAAAGCTCCCCGAGAGTGAAGGTCGAATTGAGACCAATGGTGAGGCGTTTATTGAGCCCGACATGCCGGCTGCCGTAATTGACGCCGATATCGCTGCTGTCTCCCATCCGTTTTTTAAGTTCGACCAAATAGGTGGAGGTGTCTCCCAAAAACTTGCCCTCCGCCGATAGGACGATCCCCTGCTCGGGCAGTTCAAAACTGGCGCGAACGGTGCCCGTGTTGTAGCGGGTCCCGAGCTCCCC
>NVTF01000155.1 GCA_002401485.1 Elusimicrobiota bacterium
AAAAACCAATTCGGCTCGCGGGCCATCGGGTGTTGGACGCAATCCCGCCGCGACCAGAACCCGTCCGTTGCGGCTAAACCCGCCGCAAAGAAAGCCTACTTCGGCGTCCTGCAGCGTCTTGAGGATGGTTCCTTTGACAGGGTCTAGGATTTCGATTTGCCCGCGGGTTCGTTCGGGGGAGCGGAATCCAATCGCTGCGAGTTTCCTTCCATCGGGCGAAAAGGATAACGCGCGTATTTGCGAGGAATCCGGCCAGGTCAAGGAAACGTTTTCTTCTTTGCGCCGCTTTTGTTCCAGCGGCCAAACGAGAACACGTGTGCCCATGACCGCCGCGAAATATTTAGTTTTCGGATCGAAGGCGACGGGACCGCTGGAAGGAGACTCATCCTCAAAGCGCCGCCAGCGTTCCCCTGTCTCCAGATCCCACAAGGAGACGTCGCTCCCGTCACCGGAAGCGATTGTATCCCCATCCGGGCTGAAGGCGAGTGTTTCGGCGGTGCCGCTGTAGCCGGCTTCGATCACGTGATGCATGACGCGTTCGCGAGTGTCCCAGATCTTGATGCGTTCCGTTTCCCCATCGGGGCCGCGCGCGGCGGCAAAACGGCCGTTAGGGCTGAAGGCGACGGCTTTTACGTCGTCGGTAAAAGTGTATTGGGTTATGGAGCCCTTCTGCACTTCCTTTTCTTTCGGCGCCGTTTCCGCTGCGGGGAGGGACTTGCTCTTTTTGTGTTTTTTAGGAATTTCCGTATTCGCTGTCCTTGTTTTGCGTCCCGCGCGCCGCATCATGGAGCCGCGCTGCGCCCATGCCGCGTCCACGGCGAACAAGAGAATCATAGGCAGAACCCAATGTCTCATGACCTCAGTGTAGGGTGGGCCTGAGGGGCCGTCAAGTACCGGGCTGTGAAGCCAAGGTAAGGGGTTCGGGGTCCGTTCTTCGAAATAACCACGCCATGGCGGTTCCCTTGAGCAGCGTAGAGATGGCGATGCACCAATACACAGCCTCCACTCCCCAGCCTCCCCAATGGATCAGCGCCCACGCGGCGGGGTAACGCCCGAGCGTCAACGGGATGGACACCATCATATAGGGCCGCGTATTGCCGAGACCGTTGAAGCCGCCTTCAAAAACCATCTCCCAGCCGAGGAAAATATGCAGGAGGCCGACGGCGCGAAGATAGGCCGCTCCGGTTTGCACAACGACCGGGTCCACCGTGACCAGCCGGATGAGAAATTCCGGGGCGCTTAGAAACAGTATCGAAGTGGGTACAAGAAAATAGGAGATCAGACGCCGGGCCTCATACGCCGCAGCTTTAGCACCCTCAAAATCTCCGGCGCCGACGCGGCGTCCCACCACGGTAGCGGTCGCGATCGAAAAACCGATGCAGGTGAAATACGCCAGGCTCTCAAACCGGTGGCCGATGGTCATTCCCGCCAATGGCGCCATTCCAAACATGGTGGTCAGCGTCGTAAGGAGTGGGAATACCGAGGTCCAGATTAAGTGGGACGCGGCGGTGGGCGTGCCCACGCGAAGAATTCTCCCGATAAATTTTCCGCTCACGCGAAGGAACTCCCTCAGGGGGGGAATGTATCCTCGTTTCCTAAGATAAATGATCCGCAGTATTAGTCCAAGGAGCCACCCGATGGCCGTTGCATAGGCGGCGCCGCGAATCCCGTAGGCGGGAAATCCCCACCATCCAAACATTAGGATCGGATCGAGACAGGCGTTGATCGACAACGCAATGCCCATGATAATGACAACGGTCTTGGTGTCTCCGTGCGCGTTGAAAATCTGATTGCCGAGAATAACGAGGTGCAGGACCGGCAGTGACAAAATGAGAACGCTGAGATAGGCCCAGCCGGCTTCCAGCGCCGCGGGGGAAAGACCCATCCACCGCATAAGATGCTCGCCGACCGCCAAACCGAAGATCGTAAAAACGATTGAGAACAAAATGCTCAAGTGCACGGCTTCGCGTGCTGTGTCGCGCGCCCCTTGTGGGTCGCCGGCACCGATGGATTGGGCGATGAGCGTTGCGCAGCCGATGGTTGTTGTTTCCATGAGGGCTTCGAGAGCCCACATCCAATAATCCGAAGAAGATGCGCCGGCGACAGCCTCGGTTCCGAGTTTGGCGATCCAGAAAATATCGATGAACTGATACAGGATGAGGCTGATAAATCCTGCAACCGCCGGCAACGCAATTTGGAGGATTTCTCGTCGGGTTTTGTTCACGGGCCTTCGTTCCAATTTTCGATGGCGACTGCGTGGGGCGTTGTTCGGCGCAGTGTTTTCTGTGCCGCTAAGAAGTGGTCGAGGCGTCCCGTGATGGGATCCAGCGCCATAAGCGCATCACCCAGGTTTTCATTGAGGAGGACGGGGTGCCCGCCGCGATCACCAAAAACCGGTATCAGGGCGTGCGCGTCCGTGTTTTCCGGAACAGCAAAAAGTGATTTTTCCCAGACCGGCATGTCGACGTGGTGAAGGGAGGACCACCCTCGAAGCGACCGGTCGTCGAGCAGCGCTCGAAAGGAAGAAAATGCGGAGGCATCGGGATCCACGGGCACAAAACGACCGCCTGGGAGCAAGGCCCGGCAGCGTTCTTCCCAGCCGGCTTGGATGCTCACGCTAATCGCGTTTGCCGGCACAATCTCGGAGAGATAGCGGAGTTGGCGTTCGAGCAGGGACACCCCGTCGGAGGAGAGCCAGGCCTTCGGGCCGCCGGCGCGTTTACCGCGCCCGGCTGCCAGCAGGTAGGCGCGTGTGATCGGCACCGCGAAGGCCCCAGGTCTCGAGTAATTCTGAGGCAATCGAGACCGCGATGATTTTAGGATTCTTGCTGTCGAGGGGAAGCCCGATCGGGCAGTGCATTTTTTTGTCCCAGGATTCGGTGAGTGGGCCTAAACGAGCCCGAAATACCGTCGCCTTGTGGCCGGAGCCGATCAGGCCGAGGTAACCCACGGAGGTTGTGAGGAGGTGTGAAACGATGGCGAAATCGAGTTCATGGCTGTGGGTTAAAATGCAGGCGGCGTCATCTTCGGACCACTCGATCCGTTTAGAGTAGGCGGCTGGATCTTCCTGCAGTACATCCACCGAGGCGGGAAGTGATTCCGGACGCGTCCATTCCTCGCGTGCGTCAATGACGCGCACATCCAGCGGCATGCCGGCCAGGGTTTGGGCAAGCGCCCGTCCTACATGGCCCCCGCCTAATAAATGCACGGTTTTGCGCCGCCGAACCGTTTCAAAAAATACCTGGACCCGGCCTCCGCAGCATTGGTCAAGTTCCCGGGATAGTGAAAATTCTTTGAGTTCGGGGTCGGCGCCGTTGTCCAGCCGTTGCCGCGCTTCGGTGAGCACGACCCGTTCAAAGGTCCCACCCCCGAGTGTCCCGTAAAATTTTCCGGCCGTGACCCACATGCGTTGGCCCACGCTTTGAGGCGCGCTGCCGATGATTTTGATTATCGTACAGAGCACGGCGGGACGGGGATACTCCCCGGAGAAATCAACAATGTCCATACTTTAGATTATAACGGTTTCTTCCGTTATTCTAAGGGCCTGGGCACGGGAAATGGCTTTTAATACCGTTTGTTGTCCTTCGGCCTGAATTATGAATGGCGGGAGATGACATATAGTTTCCTAAATTTAACAGTTTCCTACTTCCGATATAATAGTGAATAGGAAAATGGAAGAAAATCTGCTGTGCAGTGTTATTTGGAGATGTCAGGACAAGATAAGAGAGCGCGCGAATTGGCGGAGTCTATCGAAGAAGAAATCCTAGGACGGCGGTGAAAATTGATCTATTGGCGTCTCCTCCTAGTGACGAGAATTGGGAGAAAGTAGTGGTGAAGTCATCGGGACATTTTGTCCGGATTAGTGTCCGGATAATGGATTCGGATCGCTATCATGCCAATAGTGGTTGTCGTCATCCCCTAAAATTGAAAAACCCCTGCCCCTGAATGTCTTGGCTGAAGTGCCTAAGAGCAGTGACTATTATAACTATAAGATTACTATAGTCAGACTAAAATAAACATGCTATTATTATAGTCAGATGCTGGAAAGAGCACTCTACAATACGGCGTTTTCCCAAAGCTGGGGAAGGCAAATGCGGTTCATTACCGGTCCCAGGCAGTCGGGAAAGACGACCGTGTCCAAGCTCAAGCTCGCAAAATCCAAACCGCCGGGCGTCTACTATCTATGGGACCTTCGAGCGGTTCGCAAGCGGTACAAGGAAAACGAGTTGTTCTTCACCCAGGATACCTCCCGCTCCAAAGGCAAGACCTGGGTGTGCTTCGATGAGCTTCACAAGATGCCCAAATGGAAGAACATCCTAAAGGGGATTTACGACCAGACCGAGGATCGTTATCAATTCATCGTTACCGGATCAGCCAAGCTGGATCTATTTAGGAAGGCCGGTGACAGTCTTTCCGGCAGATATTTCACATTTCATCTCTTTCCTTTGTGCCATGGAGAGCTGCGGGACGCGAAGCGTTTGGGGATAGCCGTTGCCGATAGGGCTGCCGATTTTATCGAACAGGCCCTGGATCGCTCGATCCCGCCTAAGGGAATTCTCTCCGATCTGCTGGCCTATGGGGGATTCCCTGAGCCGTTTCTCCGGCATTCGGAGAGTTTCATGAGAAAGTGGGCCGAGGGCTATTTGGATCGGGTGATCAACGAGGATATCGGTGCCCTTACCCGAATTATCGATAGGGAATACATCTTCGATCTCTACAATCTCCTGCCGGAGATGGTCGGCAGTCCGATTTCGCAGCGTTCGTTATCATCTCATCTAGAGCTTAGCGCCCCCACGGTTAAGAATCACTTGCGGCGCTTAGGAGATTTTTTTCTCACTTTCCGGGTCAGCCCCTACGGGAAGAATATTAAGCGGGCGATCCTCCAGGCATCCAAGATCTACCTCTATGATTGGACGAGGATCCGCGGCGAGGCTGCGCGCTTTGAGAACTTCGTCGCCTGCGAACTAAACGTGCTGGTGCATCTCTGGGGCGACGCTTCCGGTGAGAAGTTTTCCCTATTCTACGTGCGGGACAAGGAAAAAAGGGAAACCGACTTCCTTGTCTTGAAAAACGACAAGCCCTGGTGTCTGTTCGAGGCGAAGCTGTCCGACGGTCCGGTTGTGCGGCATCATCTCAATAACGCCGAAGCCCTCGGCGGTATTCCGGTGGTCCAAGTCTGCCGGGAGGATGGTATTGCCATGCGGCAGAAGAAAGATGTTTTCCGCATCTCGGCCGCGCGCTTATTTTAAAGCACCCGGGTTGTTAAGCTGCCGTTGCGCCTTTTTTGAGGGGCGTGCGCACACGTTCTTCCATCAGCACGTTGTGCTGCTCGAAGACGGGATGGGAAACATCGGGCTGGCTCCCGATCGAGGTGGTATCCCTTTGTGGCTCCCACGGACAGTAGTTGCCCATCGAGAATCGGTTTGTTTGATGCGTTCATCATAGGCAAGCTAACTCTAAAGTATGGAGCGTCTGCGCTCTTAGGTCACCCTCTCTACCCGAAAATGCGAGTGAGGTTTTCCGGGTGGACCGGGCGCGAAGAAACCACCCTCCAGGTCGGCGAAGACGCGCTGAAGGATATTGGCCTCGGTGATTGCGTCTGTCAGTGCGCGATGGTAGCGGCCCTCGGGCTGAATGCCCATTGCGGCGGCGACGGTCTCGACGCCGAGCTTGTCTGTGCTCCGTCCGCTTAAGGCCATCCAAGCCATCGCCAATGTCTTTACGTCGAAACAGGTCCCGGAGAAAGAGAACGGCAGGCCGTAGCGGGCGTAAGTGCGGCGCAGAAGCGGGATATCGAAGTAGTTTCCCCAGGCTGCCAGCCGGACCTTCTTGATGTTCGTGCAGTGACGCGAAACCCAGACCTCGAATTCGGGTCCGATTTCTTTCCAAAGCGGCTGGCGCTCGCACATCGCAGGCGTAATGGACGTGATCTCGGTGATGAAGGGCGTGATCGGCTCCTCTGGCCGGACGAGGCGCTCAAAGGTATCGACGAGCTTGAGCTCTCGGTCCAAGAAAGCTGCACCGATCTCGATGATGAAGTTGTTTGTCTGGATTTGCGGCCGTTCGTCGGCGTTCTCCTGGTTGGATGTCGCCTCCAAGTCGAAGACGACCAACTCGTTGTTTAGTCGCATAGCAGCTTCCCTTACCCCTTCTTCTTGCGTCGCTTCTTTTTTGATGGGGGAAGCTTTTTGCGCTCACCCTCTAGTGTCTTTGCCGATGCACGTAGATCTTGCAGATACTTGGTCTCCGCGGCGGTTTCCGCCTCCAGCCGTCGTCGCTCGGCGAAGGCGTCATATTGCTCATCGGCCCAGGCGAGGGCCTCAGTATGGGTCACCTTGCCGGCGTCGGCGAGCACAGGCAGTTCTGTCTGCCGTAAGAACCGGTCCAGGAACGCCGTCCAATCCCGCATTTTGATGTCTTGCCGGCGCTGTGCGCGAAACTCAGCCTGGTCCAGGAACATAACCACGATTCGATTGAGCGTGTCGATCTCCTTTTCGGTGAGATAGTTCTTCGCCGTCGTAACATCGCGCTTGAGCACCCGCGTCCCGCTCCAAGAAGTCAGGCCCATGTTGGCTTTTCCGGCGGCGGCCCTTCGCCGGACTATCTCCGCGGCCGTCATGCTGGCAGCGGCGTAGTGCATCTTGTTCTGCATCGTCGCGAAGAAGACTTGCGTTTCTACCTGTCCGTCCACGTAATCGCTGGCCAAGGAGAATATCTCCCGAATGCGCTGGTAGACGCGGGCCTCGCTGGCCCGAATCTCTCGGATGCGGGTAAGCAGTTCATCGAAATGGTCGGCTAACTTGTCGTGGCCTTTAAGGCGCTCGTCGTCTAAGGTGAAGCCCTTGATAAGGTACTCTCCAAGGCGCTCCGTCGCCCACTTCCTGAACTGTACCCCACGAGGCGAGCGGACTCGATAGCCAACGGCCAGGATCATGTCCAGGTTATAGTGTTCAAGGGATCGCTGCACCTGCCTTTTCCCCTCGGGTCGAACTGTCAAGTAATGCTTGACAGTTGCCTTCTTCGAGAGCTCATCATCCTTAAGAATGCTTTGAATATGCAAGCTGATGTTCTGCTTTGTCGTCCGATACAGCTCAGCCATCTGTATCTGGGTGAGCCAGACGTTTTCTTCTTCCAGGCGAACTTGAATACGGTTGCGTCCGTCCTTTGTTTGATAAGGGACAATGTCGAACTTGCCACCGGGCTTGCCTTTAGGATCAGTCATTTTCCGCGCCGCCCCAGGGCCTTGTTGATCCCGGCAAGATCGAATTCCTCG
>NVTF01000010.1 GCA_002401485.1 Elusimicrobiota bacterium
GGGGCGTGGAAGCGGGCGCTGGAAATCATATCGAGAAATCCCTGGGGGAGAAGACCTAATTAGGAAAGTCTGAGATGCTTAACTTGATGGCGATGCCCCAGCGGGGGCCCGGCAGCGCGCGCGCTAGTGAGAGCCGGTAATACTCCCCGGCAAATTCGAGAGCTTCTGCGGAGGGTGTTTCGTCGCGGCGAATCGCATCAATGACGCTTTCTCCCCATGCGACGTGCACCGCGAAAAACTCTGTCCCCGGGACTAGGAAGATGCGGGCGATCCAGAGATCGTTTTGACGGACGTCGTCGGCCGCGATCACCGTCCGGAGGCGTTTATTTACGATGGGCAGTTCTTCGGGATGCGTGCGCATGCGGATCAAGTTCACGATATCGAGACGGTGCACGCTGCGAGCCCCATCAAACATCGTTTCGGCGAAGGCCTTGTCAACGCGTGGGTCAAACAGCGGGTGCTTCAGTGCAGGCGCTCGGTTTTCGTACCAGCCCTCGTCTCCGGGTTTGTTGCCGTCTATGGAATTCATCGATTTGAGCGCGCGGGCCGTGTGCAGGTCTTCTATTTTCCACGCGTCCATCGCGCCTTCCAGGATCGACTTCGCCCGGTCTTGCTGCCCCTTCGTTTCGGGAGTGTCTTCTGTGAGCGATTGCTTCACGATGTTCACGAGTTGCCGGACCGTGGCTTTATAATCCGCATCCTTGGCTGTGAGTTTGGAGACGACCGCGTCGACTTCTTCGGCGTCGCTTTTCCATTCCGGTTGGGGAATTTCCAGAATCGCCCGCGCCGTCCATTTCACATCGTCGTTTGTGAAATCGAGAAAACGGTGCACGTGGGCGGACCAGCCGGCGGGGATCGAGTCTTTTTCGGGATACCGCGCGTGAATGAGGCGCATGAAATTCTGGGCCTTTATCGCGTCGTTTTCTTCATGTGCCGCGTCGGCCAGAGCTGAAATCTCATCTTCATTGAGCGTATTGAGTTTCCGAACCGATTCGAGAATAAGTTTCGGGACTGAGCGTCCCTTCACGCGGCGGGCAGGCCACTGCTTGGACCAGCGGCGGACGTTGTTCCAACCGACTTGTTTACCGTAGGCCCGGCGCAGAATTTTTAGAATCTCGGCGTCGGTTTTTCCGCCGTCAAAACTCTCGCCGATACGCCAGGAATTGAGTTCGTTAAGCAGGTTCATATAACTGCCGAAGACCGAGCCAAAGAGCGCGTAGGACGGTCCGTCGATTTCGTACGGGACCGCCCAGCCCTTTTTGTCGATCCATCGCCGAAGTGATTCTTGGAACTTTTGGAAGCGCGCGTGGTTGGCTTCATGGGAGGTTGTATTGAGGTCCGCACGGCTTGGCATGACATAAGCCATTTGGTCTTCGCTTGGGTTGTAGTACGCGGCCGCCCCTTGATGTTCATCGTAGATGATAGGGATCCCGCGGCTGATGAGAAAGAGTACGGCGCGATAGATGCGCGCTGATAAGGTTTTGTCGGCGAGTTTCGCGGCGGCTTCTAGAATTTTTCGGGCAAGAAAAAACGAATTCCCGCCGCCCACGAGAAGGTAGTCCCCGACGCGGGCTGATTTCCGTTTGCCGGCGAGGGTGTGCCGCCGTACGACAGAGAGTTCGTGATTTTTGAGATGGGTGGTGTCCAGGATTTGCGTCGGATAGGAGAGGCGGTCCGACAGCCCGGTCAACAGACGTACGGGGTAGTCGGTTTCGGCCCGGCGGGATTGAGTGCGGAGGAAAACCGCCGCGGCGATGCGTTCGTCGAGGCTGTCGGATTTTAGAAATGAGTCCCAGAAAGCGAGCCCGTTTTGGATTGTCAGAACCGAATATTCATCCCGGCTTGTTTCAGAAACCGTGTAATTCTTGATTGTCTGATTGAACCGCTTTTTAACAAGGCGCGGGAGGCGTTTGTTGAAGGCTTTTACTTCCTTCAGAAACAAGGCGTGCTGACGCATGAATTCTTTTTTACCGACCTTGCGGGCCTTGTCCCACCGCTTTTCCAGCTCTTCGTGCATCAATTCTTCCATGACGTAGCGAACGTCATAGTCATCGATCGGCGTGTAGGCCTTGATGAAGTCGTCGCGCTCCTTGGCCTCGGAAATCGCGCGTATGCGCGCTTGAAACTCGTCGTTGATCAAGTCCGAGAGATCGCCTATCTTGAAAGTATTCGGGCCGACGATGATCCGGGTGGTTATGTTCGAGGCTTGTTGGGCGGGCGAAGGAGTATCCGCCGCGTTCACGGCGCCAACCGACTGTCTGTTATCGAAGATGATGGAGAGTTTTGATTGTTTGCTGCCTTGGCGTTGGAACAGCTGAGCTGTTTTGGAAACGAGGGTTTCCCGGCGGGCGGGGTTTGCTTCTACCCAGGGTCGATCGGGCTGCACTGTGATGCGGGCGGCAACGGGCGCCTTCGAAGCTAAAGGATTCGTTGGAATGGCAATTGTCTCAAGAACCGGCAGCATACTTGTGGGTAGGCCGGGCTGAATCGACTGCAGCGAGAGTGTCGGCGCCGCTAGACCCTGCGACAACATCGGTGTTCGGCCGACGATCACGGTTTTCAGGGAAACGGGCACGGAGCGCAGGGTCCGCGCGTGAGCCGGCGTCGCAGTCAATGCAAATAAAGCTAGGAATAGTTTTTTTCGGCTCATTGCTTAGAGGGCCGCGAAGGCCATCTCTTCTCCCCTACTGGTGACGATGGTTTCACGTACGCCCTCGGGTCCGGCCTCCACCATGATGTAGTGAGAAATCTTCTGCCCCGGACTTCCGGGATAGGAATAGAGGGGGGACCCGCCGCCGCCGGAAAGCACGTAGCGAACACCCGCGTATTCGGCGTAGGCCAATGCGTGGATGTGTCCCATATAAACACGTTCGACGCCTCGGCGTGAGACAATCTCGGAAAATTCCCGCGCTCCTGTTCCAAAATAGGCACGGCTGGTTTTAAGGGCCTTCTCGGCTTCTTCGGCCCCTTGCTCCGGCATTTCGGCGGGCAGCGCCCACCGTCCCTTCAGATACGCGGGAGGGATATGCAAAGCGACAATCTTGATTTGATCCGTATCCAAGACCGAATCAAGCCAGGTTAATTGATCTTCTGATAAGGCACCGCCGGAATCATCGAGACAAACAATTCGGTATCCGCCATGTTCGAAGAAAAAATCGGTATTGCGATAGGACGGGACGGCGCGGGACGCGAACGCCGCTTTATATAAGGATCGGTCGGCCGGTTTTTTTGGATTGGTTTTTTTACGGTCGTGATTTCCGATGATGGGGAAAAACGGCCGGTCCGCCACCGCCTCGAGTTTTTCGATGAATTTGGCGTAATTCTTCGGGGTCCCGCGGCTGACGAAATCGCCGAGCTGGAGCACAAAATCATGGGAACGGTCCTGCATATCGGTCATGAGGGATTGAAAGACCTTCTTCCCTTTAGGAGGAAACACGCGTTCAAACCAAAAGCGCCCGGGTTCCGAGTCCCCGATCAGGGAGAAGGTGAAGGTTTCATTCTTTCCTCGGGGTGTTTTGGCGAGCTCCGCGCGTTGGGCGTCGTGGCCCCATCTCGCCTGCGCGACGTCCGCGTCGAAGGGCCATTTAATAGTTTTGATTTGGGTCGCTTGCGTCGCTTGGTGCAAAGCGTCCATAGCGGGCGTGGAAAGCGCTGAGGCATTGTTGACCAATAGCAGGGCCAAGGACGCTTTAATCAGCATGCGCCAGTATAGCCATGCAGGGAGATTTTCACCTTCCCCTAAAGACCCGATTTTGACGTGGAATTGGGCCTATGCACGCCGTTCGTATGACCAGCTCGTTGGGAATAATATCGATAGTCCATATACATTGACAAAGTCCAGAAATGGACTTATAATATTAATCGCTAGGAACAAAAGGAGGGTGCCATGACCAGTGAAGCTGCTGCGAAGTGGAAGGTAGACCCAAAGACGGCATCAGGACCGGCGCTTAGAACATTCTTCAAAATATCTGAGCGCTGGAAATTGAGCGTAGAGGAGCAAATGAAATTGTTGGGTCTAACGGCACGGTCGACGTTTTTCAAATGGAAACAGGAGCAGGGTGGGCGTTTGACGATGGACACACTTGAGCGAATCTCTTATGTCCTGGGTATTTTTAAAGCGCTGAACATCCTTCTTCCGGATGAAGATTCCGCTGATGCCTGGATTAAGAAGCCCAACGATGCGCCGGCATTCGGCGGCAAATCAGCGTTGGATCGGTTGATGTCAGGGCAAGTAAGCGACCTGTTTGTTGTGCGTCAGTATCTTGATGCTCAGAGAGGTGGGTGGGCATAGTGATTCCTGTCCGACATGTCGAACTAAAGCCGTGTTGGCGAATGATACCTTCAAGGTATCCCGAGGAGAAATTATTCGATCGCGTTTCTGAATCCAGGGATCGGGATGAGATCAATCAATTGGAACAATTGACCAATCCTCGTCTCAGGGAAGAACGGGGGGAGGTCCCAGGGTTTTCATCATCGGAGCGTGCAACAGGAAAGGGGAGTTCTTATATCATGGCCGCGTTCGCTTATATTAACCCGGAAGGAAGTCGGTTTTCCGATGGATCCTTTGGCGTTTATTACGCCGCCCGGACATTAGCCACGGCAGTCGCTGAATGTGTTTATCATCGCGAGTTGTTCATGCGGCGAACAAAAGAGCCGCCGATGCGACTTGATATGCGAGTGTTGACTGCAACCTTGAATGCCGAAATGCATGATATTCGAGGCATGAAATCTAAATTCAAAAAAGTCTACAGTCGCAAAAATTATTCTGAGTCTCGTTCGCTGGCTGTCCAGTTGCGCCAAGAGGGCTCGTTTGGAATCGCCTATGATAGCGTTCGGGATCCGGGGGGGGAGTGTCTCGCTGTTTTTAGACCGAAAGCTTTAGATCATTGTCGTCGAGAAAGGCACATGATATTTGAATGGAACGGGAAGAAAATTGCAAAAGTTTTTCAGTTGCAGGAATTTATATCCGAGGATGAATCCCCATAATGCCGCATTTTCAAAAAAAAGATCTGAGAAAGCGGCATCAGGGGATCTGCGCCCGTGTAGTCTGCAGTTAACCCCCATCCGGTAGCCCAACATCTCCTCAATTCGCTACACTGCCCGCATGGAACAGATTCGCGCCTACGAGGAGCTCATCCTCGCCTATCTCAAAACAGAATTCTTAGGAATATCCATTCAACAGGCCCTCGTTGCCTTCGCCTTCATATTTGGCGGCTTTCTTTTACGAAAGGTGGTGGAACGCTTTTTTGCGGGTATAGAGAAAGCTGTTTCTAAAACCGAGACGCCCTATGATGATCTGCTTCTTGAGATCGTGCGGTATCCGCTATTGGCCGCCTGTGTTCCTCTTGGGTTTTATTTCGCGCTGCACACCCTGCCGCTGCCGACGAAGCCGGTCGATTTTTCAGCGCTTTTGTCCGCTGGGTTTAAGACCATCACGGTCATTTTCGTGGTCTGGGTCGCGATTCGGTTTGTGGACGGCGTTTGCAGCGTTTGGGAGGGCTACGCCAAACGCAGCGATTCGGAAATTGACGATATGCTCGTGCCCATCGTGCGGAAATCCCTTAAGTCCTTCCTGGTTATTGTGGGCGGTATTCTCACCCTCCAGAACATGGGGTATTCCGTCGGCAGCCTGCTCGCGGGATTCGGTCTCGGCGGCATGGCATTTGCGCTCGCCGCCAAGGACAGCATTTCGAATATATTCGGCTCGATTGTGATTTTTTGGGACCGCCCGTTTAAGACCGGCGATTGGATTCAGATGGGCGACATTGAAGGAACCGTCGAGGAAATCGGCATCCGGACGACGCGCGTGCGGACGTTTGCAAACAGTCAATTAACGATTCCGAACGCAAAGTGGACTACGAGTGCGATCAATAATTGGTCCCGCATGAAGAAGCGCCGGATTTCCACGACGATCGGCCTGACCTACGATACGAAGCCCGCACAGATGGAAAAAATTCTTGAGGCCATTAAAGAGTTGATTCGCAAGGACGAGGCGCTGCGTGATGATTTCTTCTTAGTGAACTTTAAAGGGTTTGGGTCCCATTCGATGGATATTTTCATCTATTGCTTCACTGTGACCACGCAGTGGAAGGAGTTCCTGGACGTGCGGCAGCGCTTCTTCTTAAATATCGCGAAGGAAGTGGAAAGTGCCGGTCTGGAATTTGCCTTCCCGACGCAGACGCTGCACGTCGCTAAGCCGGCTGAACTCGCTAAAAGCCAGTTGTAACCGTTTGGCTAATTCTCCTCGAATCGGATTTTTGAGGCTTTTTTAAAAAATCCGATTCGTGATTAGGATCAGCTGATTGGGGGTTCGCGATGAGTTCTAAGAATTAGGTAGTGGGTCCGTTTGCAGCGGATGTCGGAAACAACCCTTTAACGATGAGAGTCATGAACCCGGCCATCTCTACGATGATGGCAACGCCGACAGATGTTAAAACCGTTTCCGATAGACCTAATTTAAGCGGCCCGTTTAAATACAGGAGGCCGAAGCTGCCTATGAGACATAGCGGATAGGCCTTTAAAAGAAAGCTGACAATTCTTTCTCTCAGAGCGATGTTACTTGCGGCGGCGGCTTGACCCGAGTTTTCAACATCCAGGTCCTCTACCCGTTGACGCTTCACGTCCTGTTCCTACGCTGTAACTTTTCCCTTCGGTGAGACTTCGTCCAATGCCGGTGTTGCGAGTTCAACATAGCTGTCTGACTCATTATTCATAGCCGCGATGATCGCTCCTCCACGGCTGTGCTTGATAGCCCACTTAAAAAGACTGAGTGCATTATTGAGATATGCAGTTCTCGTGCCTAAGTTTGTTTCTGCTATTAGTTCGTCCAACTCCTTTGCGCTACTTTCCGACATATCGAATTGAATTCGAATCCGCCTCTCGTTATCCATCTGCTCCTCCGACTTGCTCCCTTGGCGTTGCCTTATTGTGCTCATATAATGAGTGTTTGTAAAGTGTTAAATGGTGGTATATTGGGCGGTAAGCCCCAGATCAAAGGCGTTTCGACACGCTTTTTTGATAGAAAAAACCGTGTGATGCGGCCTGCAGTAGTTGCAGGGATCAGCAAGAAACCCTGGAGCGATGACGACGTTGTTTCCCTGTTGGATTGAAACTGACCCAATACTTAGGAATTAGGCGACGCGGGCTGCCAGCTCAAGCGGTAATGCGTCTCGAGGCCGAGGTGGTCGGAGAGGGGTTTGCCTCCGACCAGTTCATCGAACGTCTGTTCTACATGGATCGGGACGATCCGGATTGCAGGCGTTAATCCCGGTAAAAAGAATTGATGGTCCACGTATTTGCGCCAGACTCCTTCCGGTGCGTCGGTGCCTGAGCATTTCCCGGACATGCAGAATTCAGCTGCATTGGCGATTCCGGGGTAGGCCGCGAAGACATCGTATTCCGGCCGTTCGGGTTTGAAGTTGAAATCCGCGGCGAAAAACGCGGGGGTTCCCGCAGGGCGCGTAAATCCGATAAATTCGTGCAGCTGCGCGATCTGCTGCTCTCGAATCTTTCCCGCCTCGACAGGATCATTGCCTGAGTTCGCATTCATGTGCGTGTTGTAGATTTCGATAGGAACCGGCAGGCCCGGCACCCGGACCCGTACGTGAAGCACGCCTTTATTGGCCCAGCAATCCCAGCCCATGCAGATTTCGTAGTCGATGCTGGATGCGGATTCGATGGGAAATTCACTGAGGATGATGAGCCCGCTGTTTAGGGGGGCGTCACTGTTGGCGGGGGCGCCGAGTCGGAAATAGGGGTAGTTGGATTCTTCGATGAGTTCCGCGCTGCGGGGATGGAACGCCTCTTGAATCGTGATGATGTGCGGAGCCTTGTCTTCTTGGCGCAATTTGTCGAGGAGGACCCCGATTTGGGCATATCGCTCGTGTTTACCGGTTTCGTCATCCCAGGGGAGAGCGTTTATGTTGTAGGTCAGCACTCTCAGGGTCATCGACCGCGTTTGGACTGATTGCTGCAGGGAGTCGATAGAGTTTGTGAGTGAGTTTAGAGCGGTATGCAGCGAGTTGGTAAAGGGTGATTGGGCGTGCACCGGAAGTGCGAGTGCGAAAAAAGCGGCCCAAAGCAGTCGTCGCATAGGACTATTATCCTACACAATTGCAGGCCTAAAGACCTAGCCGTTGTTCAGTATTTGAGACGCGGAGACAAAGACCGGAAGCCGAAGAAGAGAATGATGCCGAGCACTGAAATCCCGTGCCACAGAGCGTTCGGATTGTATTCATATACCGCCGTTCCGATTAAGGGGGCGAGAATGTAGGCAAGGGAAAATGTCATGGCGATGGTCGCCATGTAGGCGCCACGATGGGATTCACTCGCCCGGTCAGCGACGACTGCCATCGACAGCGGCATCGCGATCATTTCACCCAGGGTCCAGACGAGAACGGTGAAAATGCCCCAGGCCTGCGAATTTCCCCATGGCATGAGGCCAAAGCCTCCGCAAATGAGCAAGGACCCGAAACCGATCCATTTGAGCCGGTCTGATTTTTCAATCATCCGAACCAGCTGCATTTCAAACAGCACAATGCAGATTCCGTTTAACGCGAAAAAAGCGCCGATGTCATCTTCACGATACTTATAGACGTTGTGGAAATAGAGCGGCCATGTAGAGAAGAGCTGGAAAAAGACCATGGCCTGAAATAACTTGAGACCGCAAAAGGCGAGAAACGGCTTATCCGAGAACGGTCGGCGCTCTCCTTTGAGTTTCGCGCCGCGTTCCTTCGCGCGTTTGGCGGAATTGTCCAAGTCTTCGCGCAGCACCCACCAAAGAAAGAACGCGGCGATCCAGCAGGTAACTCCGTCTGCGATGAACAGCCACCGGTAATTGCGCACGGCAAGAAATCCGCCGAGGGCCGGGCCGACGGTCATGCCGAGGTTGGCCGCTAAGCGCAGCAGCACGAAGGCGCGGGCGCGAACTTCAGGGGCGGCGACCTGCCCGAGTGCCGTGGAGCTGGCGGGCCGGTAACTTTCCATGATGAACGCGAGTACAAACATGGCGGGCAGGATGGTACTCGGTTCTGAAATACGGGCGAAAATTTGAAACGCGGCGCCGGTGAGCACGAGGCTCGCGATCATGATTCTGCGGGGGCCGATTTTATCGCTGGCACGTCCGGAACAATAAGAGCCGGTTAGAGCCCCAAGGCCGTAGAGAGCCAAGGCCCATCCAGCCGTGCTCACGGGAAGCCCCCGGTCACTTGTGAGGTAGAGGGTCATAAACGGCATGACCATGGTCCCGGCGCGGTTAACAAAGACGGTCGCAGCCAGCAGCCAGATAGGCTTGCTCAGCCCCGCATAGGCGGCGAGGTACTGGTTTTTGAAATGACGGAACACCCGTTGCTACCGGATGAAGCCGTGCACGATCTGCAGGAGAAACGCCGTTAAGAGGCCGGCATAGGTGCCGAGCACGTAGCCGCCGACGGCGAGAAGAACGCCTACGGGAGCGAGCGCCGGATGAAACGCACTGGCGACAATAGGAGCGGAGGCCGCGCCGCCCACGTTTGCCTGGGAGCCGACAGCAAGGAAGAATATGGGGGATTTAATTTTGCGGCGGGCGACCAGGAGGACGATTGCATGAATGGCCATCCACACCGCGCCCACCAACACGAGGGCGGGAGCATCGGCGACGCGGGCGAATTCCGCTTTTGCACCGATGGTCGCGACCAGGAGGTACAGGAACAAGGAACCGATTTTGCTCGCCCCCGCTCCCTCGAGATTGCGGACCTTGGTGAAGGACAACGAGACCCCTGCGGTCGTGACAAGAATGACGACCCACGTAAAGCCGCGAATAATCGAGCCGATCGGAGGCAAATGGGCCGCTAAAGTTTTAGAAACCGCAACCACAATAAAAGCGAGCGCGGTGATTGCTAAAAGATCAGCCAAATTCGTCGGTCGCGCGGTTTTCTTCTCGAACGCTTCAACCTTCTCGCGCAATTCATCAATCGATTTCCGGTCTGCGCCGATCGCTTTATCCATTTCCTTTTCGCGTCCCGCAAAATACAACAGGCAGGCCATCCAGACGTTGGCGACGGCGACATCCACGACCACCATCATGCTGATGGTTGATTCATGTGCGCCGACACTTTCACCGATCGCGATGAAGTTCGCCCCGCCGCCGATCCACGATCCGGCGAGAGCCGCGAGGCCTTTCCAGGCCTGATCCCCGAATTCGACCGGGACAAAACTCCCGAGAAGGCCGTAGGCGATCGGGGCTCCAATCACGATGCCTGCGGTGGCGAGCAGGAACATGATGATGGCATGCCGTCCAAGCTTCATGATGGCGGGAATATCAACGGATAGGGTCAGGAGCAGCAGACTCGCGGGCAGCAGCCACTTCTTTACATAGGTATAGAGAGGCGACTGCAGCGGGATAATGCCTATGTTCGAAAGAACGGTGGGGACAAAATACGCGAATACAAGCAGGGGAACGATCTTAAAAACTTTTTTACCGGTCTTGTGGTCGTTTGCCTTGAAGAGAAGGGCGAGGACCCCGAGAAGAACAGCAAGAACCGCGTTGGGATTCTCAATTAGTGCGGGAGAGACCATTCCCTTAAATAATACTATAGGGATGGTGGGTTTAGGTCATGCATCCGTATAAAATACGAGCAGATATGCGCGTCAACGACGATTGGCGAAAGCTGGTCTTTGTCGCGATTCAAAACGAGACGCCGGAACATCTCGCGTTGAAGCTTGCCGCCTATTTGTCTTTCTGGAAGGAAGAGCTCACGATGGAAGCCAGCGCCAAACACCCGGCGTTGGCCGGATCGCCCTTTCGCCCCGATCTTCTGGGGACGAATATCGAGGGCCAGGTTTCCGTTTGGATTGAATGCGGCAAAACAGCGACGAACAAACTCGAGAAGGTGCTGCGCAAATGGCCTGACGCTAAGATCGTTTGCTTTAAGGAAAGCGAGTTTGTAGGACGCCAGTTTCGAACAACAGTCCTGGATGAGATTCCCCGCGGGGAACGCGTTGAGGTTTATTGTTGGAAGGACGGCGGGTTCAAGGAATGGATCGACCTCCTTGCTGAGAAGACGGAGATCTTCGGCGAAGCGGGGGGTGTTTCCTTTAATCTCGTTGTCGGTGAATCCGTCTACGTCGCGGATCTCGTTAAGGTTTAAACAGGCGGGGTGGTGACGATGCCGTTGCGGCGGTAGGGGTGAATATCCCAGCGTTGGCCGGCAATTCTTGAACTTCGGTACCAATGTGTTCCGGTGCTGTTGCGGCGCCAGCGCCCGGAGCGGGACGGTTCGACGCTTGCAAGAGTTCCTTCCAGAGCAGGCACCCGTTCTGCGATGCGAATGGTGCCGTCACCTCTAAATCCCTCTCCGCGGTCCCATTGCTGCAGGTCCCGGTAGGATTGCGCTGACCAGGCCAACGCCTGGCGGGACGTAAAATATTTTTCTCGAAACGCGCGGGTGCCGGGATCGAAGCGGGAGTCCCCGGTCAATTGATAATAGCGGTACGCCGCGCGGGTGACGTGGCGAACGGTCTCCTTAATGTTGGCCACGCGTTTTTCACGGATCATCAACCCGTGCCACTTCACCTTGGTGTTGTAGAGCGCCCAGGCGAGAACGATATCCCCATCGACTCTATCGAGCCTGCGTTTGTAGACTTTTTCCGCGCAGGCGATATTCTTCGAGCGGTTTTGCAACTCGGCGCGCGAGAGCCCGCATTCCCATCGCGCCGTTTCCGGAGTGATTTGAAGAACGCCGCGTGCGTTTGCGTGCGAGGTCCCTGCGTTTACGCCGCCTTCCGCTTCGGAAAGAGCGATGAGCGCGTTTGGATCGATCTGCCATTCTCCCGTTGTGGCTTCCCGGCGGATCGCGTTGACGAGATTGACCGGGACATTCCTAAAGGACTCGCGGCGCCCGGTGGGCGGTTCTCCGCGCAGAATCGCGTGGGATTCTTCGCGGGCGCGGCGGACGATTGCATCGATAGGGGAAACGGGAATAACGGGTTTGATTCTTCGTGCCGTTCGAGGAGACAGCGGGTCCAAGGCGCGGCGGATTCCCTGCTGATGGGCGAGTTGAAATCGTCCTAGGTAGTACTTGGCGTTAGGGGGGATGCCTCCGTGTTTGCGGACATTGCCCGGTCCTACGTGAAAGGCGGCCACCGCGCGGCTGAGGTCGCCGCCGAATTGAGATTGAAGTCGATCAAAAAGGATGGCACCCGCGAGGATGTTCGCCCGGTCGTCAGAAATGCCTTTTCCAAGAATTTCCTTCTGTTCGGCGTTTGCTTCGCCTTGCGCCCATCGGAAGGTCGCCCGGCTGAGACCCATGGGGCCGTGGAGGCCGCTGCCCTCTCCAAAGCCGTTGCTATAGCCGCGGGAGGCGTAGATGAGTCCACGGAGAATATCCTGAGTTTTTGCGTCGTCGCTGGCGGCCGTGACGAATCCATCGTGTTGAAGAGGGGGGGGCGGCGCGTCTGCGTGCGGGTCGATGAAGATTTTGGCGCGCGGTTTGCTCCGAGCGAGACGAATTTGTTCGCTGATCACTGCGGGGTCCCGGGGGCTGCCGGCGGCATCGAATAAAACGGCGGCCGCGTCCATGTCGTGCAAGTTTTTAATCGCTGAGAAGTCAAAAACAGAGCCGCCGTTTTCTGAGGTGAGCAGCGCGCGGGGAAAGGAGGGACCGAATTTCTCGCGGAGGTATTGATCGAAGGCACCGGTATCGGACTTCAAATCTTCGGCCATCTCGCGTGCGTCGGCGAACTCGACCGTCTTGTGATCCACGCGGGAAAGTTCGATGCGCACCTTGTCTTTGGGCTTAAAGCGGGTTTTTGCGTGAGCGATTTCAGCGGCGGCCTGGCTGGGCGTCCACGCGGTGACCGTCCAGCGGACAAATGTTTGGCCGTCCAAGGATTGCTCGACCCGCCCGGAAAGGAGCTTTTGAGGCGCTTGTGTTTCAAGGGTTGTTTCCAGCTTCCGGGCAAGGGATTGTTGATGGCGGGTCTGGGCGATCTCGTTTAATCCCGCAACGGGCTGAATATGGAGGTACAGGTGGTAGGCGGTCGGCCTTTCCTTAACAACGGGGTTTTCAGCAGCGGGTGCAGGGGGAGCAACAGCGAGAGCGCTTAATACGGCGGTCACGGCTGCGTAGTTCAACTTACGGCGCCACATACCTACAATATAGTGGCGTGGGGCCCGGAATACCAGAATCAAGAGGCCTAGTTCTTCGTAGGCCTTTTGGGAAAACTACCGCTTTTTATTCTTTTCCGCTACACTGTCCCGATGACCGAGCCCAGCAAGGAGACGATCCTAATCGTCGAAGACGACCCCGCGATCAGGCATATGCTGCGCGACAGCCTCGCGATTGACGGATTTCGTGTGATCGAATCTGACAGCGCTGAGCGGGGCTTTCAACTATTTGTAACCCGGGAGCCCGATCTTGTTGTGCTCGACGTTCAGCTCCCGGACGGGTCGGGATTTGATGTTTGCCGCAAAATCAGGGCGAGCTCGGGAAAGTCGAAGACTCCGATCATGATGCTGACCGCGCAAGGTCATCTGGAATCAAAAATTACCGGATTGTCGGCCGGGGCGGATCAATATTTGGTCAAACCGGTGCATCCGCTTGAATTTATGCAATGGGTCAAGGCCCTCTTGCGGCGTGTTGAGTTTGAATCGGGCGGCGGAACAAAATTGGTGCTCGGCGAATTAACACTCATGGTGGAAACGCGCGAAGCCTGGTTTGAGTCGATGCCCTTGAGCCGACTCACACCCAAGGAATTTGAGCTGCTCCATTATTTGGTCAAACACCGCGACCGGGTGGTCAGCCGCAAAGAAATTCTCTCCAAGCTTTGGAAAACGGTCGCCGTTGATCATACCGTGGATACCCATGTTCGCAATCTGAGAAAGAAGCTTCCTACCGTCATCTCGGATCGGATCCAAAATGTCCGAGGCAGGGGATTTCACTACTTCTACGATTAATCCCCTTCCCCTTTAAAGCGGAAGACTGAAGTTCCACGAGATACGATGGTGGGTGCGATCGGTGCTGCTGATCGCGTATTGCAGATTGTGGTGTTTGCCGGTCGGATAGGAAATTGCGGTATAGAGATTCCCGTCTGCGGCATAAGAGGCTTGGAGGGATGTTTTTTGAATTCTGATGGCGAGTTTTGCGACCGGCGTGCCGCCCAAGGTGTAATCCGCTTTTAGATTGAAATTCCCGCGGGCCCCCCACGATGATCCCAGAAGATGTTTGGAGAGGCGGCGTCCTCTCAAATCGACGGTCAAATCGGGTACGGGAACGAGTCCTTCCAGAGCTTTTCCCGCTTTTGCGACAGCACGTTCAACCGCCTTAAAAGCCTCGACCTCAGGCAGTTTTATGGAGCGGAAGGCTTCACGAACTTCGGATGGAATTTCGGTCGCATTCGCCTCGGACGGGCTGAAAGTGGTGGTCAGGAGCAGCGCTAAGGTGATCGTTATCTTCTTCATGGTTTCAGGATACTCCAGGTACGAGCAGTCTCCCATGAAAGTTTCCTTGAATATTAAAAGTATTAAAAAATAAGGAGAAATTAGAAATACCATCAAGACCTTGTAAATTCCATGAACCGGGGTTATGCTCGCAATAGTGAAAAACTATGGGATTCTCACTGAATATTAATCTGGGCTCCAAGGGCTGGGGAGCGTCCCATGAGGGATCGGTGCTCCCGGAGACAGACTATGCCCCGGGGAGCGGAAACCGGGTCCTTATTGACCACAAAGATGCGGTCTCGGTGGCTATACTCCCGATGATTTTGGGAGTTGTTTTTACCGGAATTTCCGTCTTTATTTTTTTTGAGAACAGCTATAGTTCCGAATGGATTTTGAAGATTATCATGTGGATTTTTGCCCCTATCGGCCTCTTTTTGTTCTTTAAGGGTGTGCAGACCCTGATCCTATCCATGAAATTCGCGCCCGGCCGCCTTGCGCCGAGTGTTTGGCCGCTTCGTTTGGGCCAGTCTTTTTCAATGGAATATCGCCGACGTTCTAAAGCCGATGGCACGGTTGATCGAATGGCGGCCCGGATTTACATCGTTGAAACCGCGATTTATCAACGCGGAACCGATACGGTTACCGATACTGAAGAGGTGTATACCCAGGATCTGGGATATGCCATCGCCTCGCAGGGCGGCGATCAAGTCTATCGCGGGCAATGGGATGTTCAAATTCCCGGGGACGGCATGGCGTCCTTTGATGTGAGCCGCAACAAGGTCGATTGGATGGTGGAAGTGAAAATGTACGATGGCGAGAAAGAGATCGATGATTCCACCTTCAAGTTGGTGGTGCTGCCTGAAATTGCGGCGGCCAACGAGGTCTCCTCATGATGGAGATTGAGTTTATCAACGCGTCGAATCAAGTCGCGGGAGGCGCGGTGGCGGGGCAGCTAATCCTCCAACCGAAGGAAGATGTTCGCATTCAGGCGTCTTCGGTTTCCCTGCACTGGAGAACGGAGGGCCGGGGCGACACGAATGAAGCCGAGGTCTCCAAGGTCGATTTAGGGGCTCTCGGGGATCTTTCCTCGCGGGATCAGCGCCGTTTTGCATTTGAATTGCCGATCCATCCCGATGGCCCTATTACCTACGATGGAACATTGATACGGGTTATCTGGGAAGTGCGTGTGCATCTCGATGTTCCGTGGGGTTGGGATAAGAAGCAGGTTTTTCCTGTTCGGGTGGTGCCGCGCGGGGGTGTATGAACGATCCCTATCACGCGGTGGGACTGCACCGTAATCCGTTTCGCATCGACCCCGATCCCGGTGTTGTCGAATCACTGTTTCTGAGTCGTGCCTCCCCGAAAGTTCCGGCGCCGAAGGGTCGACGTTTCCTGCAGGTGATGGGTCCGAGGGGTGCCGGAAAAACAACGTTGCTGCTGCATTGGCGCCGCACCGTTTCGGGTCCGTATCGGTATGTGCCGCCGAGTCTCGAGCGGTGGCTGCCGCTGCCGATAGCGCCGCTTGTGTATTGGGACGAAGCGGACCGGGTTCCGGCGGAACTTTTCTATCCCGCATTGGCGGCTTCCCGTCTCTTCGAGTCAACGGTAGTGGTGGGAACCCACGAGGATTTAGGCGCGGCGGCCGCGCGTTTTGGTTTTACGGTTGAGACCTTTGAGATTCCGGTGATCCGGCCT
Organism: Elusimicrobiota bacterium; assembly: GCA_002401485.1. Lineage (GTDB taxonomy): Bacteria > Elusimicrobiota > Elusimicrobia > UBA1565 > UBA1565 > UBA1565. The sequence goes on from NVTF01000010.1 coordinate 16,112, forward strand.
GAAGAAGTCATGCGTTGGGCGGAGGTTCGCATTCGTGCCGACTCCATGGAACCGGGGTCGCCGGGACTTGTTCTCGAGTATGAAGAGGCCTGCAGGGTCGCCCGGGACGCCGATCGCAGTTGGCGGCGGGTGGGGGGACACTTGCACCGTTGGGCGGCGGGCATTGTGAATCGGTCGACGACAAGTTACACTTGAGGAAGGAGATATTCTTATGATGCGAAGCGCTAACCCGACGCTCAGCCAAGATACCTTTATCGACGCCGCCCGCATGCTGCGTGAGGCCGAGCCTTCCTCGATGACAATCGACGGAACCGTCAACAAGACCGGCCTCTTGCTTGCGGGCTGCATGCTGACTGCCGGATTTACCTGGAATCGTTTTTTTACCGAGGGGGCGGCCTCCGTGCAGGGTTTGATGATGATCGGACTCTTCGGCGGATTGATCGCCGCAGTCGTCACCATTTTCAAGAAGGAATGGGCACCGGTGAGCGCTCCGGCGTACGCATTGCTTGAGGGGTTTTTTCTCGGCGGTATTTCAGCGCGTTTTGAGGCGATGTTTCCTGGAATTGTAATCCAGGCGGTTGGATTAACGTTTACGACTCTCTTTTCACTGTTGATGGCCTATAAGTCGGGCTTGATCCGGGCGACCGAGAACTACAAACTCATGGTGTCGGCCGCGACGGGCGGCATCTGCCTGCTCTACCTGGTTAACTTTGCCATGAGTTTCTTCGGGGCGCAGGTTCCCTATATTCATGAGAGCGGGCTGATCGGCATCGGCTTCAGCATGTTTGTGGTCGGCATCGCCGCCGCAAACCTTGTTCTCGATTTCGATTTTATCGAAGCCGGCGCCGAGCAAGGCGCGCCTAAATTTATGGAATGGTACGGGGCGTTCGGGCTCATGGTAACGCTTGTCTGGCTGTACCTCGAAATTCTGCATCTCCTCGCGAAACTTCAGTCCCGTCGGGATTGAGTTTTTGTGCGTTTGATCCTGTTCTCCGCGCTTTTCTGTATCGTCGTTTTACCGTCGGGGAATGCGGAGGATTATAACGCCGCCCAGGCAAATATCGATGCGATAGAGGCGATGATTCGCGAGAAACGCGAGGATATTCTCTCGTCGGGATCCCAATATGAGCGGCTGCAGAATCAGAGGTCGCTCGAGCAATCGGAACAAGCCCTCCGCGATGCCCGGCGAACGTTGGATGAGATAAAAAAATCGCTCCAGCCGGGAACGAAGGAGTGGGACCAAGAGCTGTTAATCAAGGATGGCCGTGAGTTTCGATCCATTCCTGGTAGAGAAAAGGATAAGGACAAGGAGGACGAATATAAATACGGAGTCGGGGCTCCCGACGTTGGGCCCGGCGCGGCGATGGATCCGCGCGTGCATCAGCATTCGTGGGTTGGCGAACCCGGTTCGGGTCCCCGAGGCCCCTTAAAACCGATTGAAATTCCGAAGGTTCCCACGGGGCAGCCTGCGATGAATGGCGTCGATCGGGTGCATCCCGGCGAGATTCTTTACGGCCGGCCCGCCGGATTTCGCAACAGCCATCGGGGACCGATCCAAGACCCTCGAGAGAGGAAACGTCGTCACGCCGAGTCTGTCAGCGAATTAAAAAATGCGCCCATCCCTCCTTCGACCGGCAGCGCGCTTGGGGCTGTGCCCGATGTTGATGACGGGGGGCCGATCTTAAATCCCAATGGTTTCGGGGACACCGGGCGATCCTTTCCCAAGTTGGCGCCCAACGGATTCACCTTCGATGGCCCGGAAGGAGAAATGCTGAAGCAGTTTCCGGAACTGGAGATTCGCGAGCGCGGGGTGAGGGGGGAAGGCATCACCCTGATCCGGGATGCGGGGCGCCGTTTGCGTTTAGGAGACACTGGAGGCGCGCTGCGGTCCGCGGATCGTCTGGCGCAAATCTCTCCGAAGGATCCCGGCGTGCACGAAATGAGGGCTTTGATTCTTAACCGCTTGGGCCGCTTTGTGGAAGCGGAGTCTGCAGCTCGTTTATCGTTGACGCTGGATGATTCGCGCGGCTCTGCCTGGCGAACACTCGCGTGGGCGCAATTTAAACAAGGCAAGGCGGCCGCGGCGCTGCGCAGCGCTGAACGCGCGCTGGTGTTGGACCCTCAAGACGCCTCCGCGTTGGCCCTGCGCGCCTACGCCCTGGAGCGTTTGGGCCAACGGAAACAAGCCCTGCAGTCCATTCAACAGGCCGCCAAAATTCTCCCCGCGTCGTTTGCCGCCGCAGCGGCGCGCGCCGCAGGAGGTGCTCCGGTTTCCCCAAGCCCCGCTCCGTCCCCGCCTCCCGCTAAGAAGTTCGACCTCCCGCTTTGGGTGGGAGGAGTTGCCGCCGGCGGCCTATTGCTGGGTGTAGGGTGGTTTGCCTTTAAGACCAAATAGGTAGGCTTTACGTATGGCGCAAATCTCGACGAATTTTGATGGACCTTCCCTCGAACAACAGCCGCTCGGCTCGCGGCCCTTCGCCTACGTGTTGTCGGGAGGAGCGGCCTTGGGGGCTTGGCAGGGAGGTGTTCTCTGCGCCTTGTCCCAGGAGAAGGGGTGGAATGCGCACTCGGTCATCGGTACCAGTGCCGGCGCAATTAACGGGGCTGCCTACCTGCAAGGTGATTTCGACCTCTTAAAGGAATTGTGGCGTTCAATTCCACGCGGGCGGTTTATGAAGCGGTCTCTTGGCTTTTCCCCGCCAAGGCTTTTCTCTTTGGAATCAGTGAAGGAGTATTTGGGAGAGGTTATTTCTGAAGAACGCTGCCGCCAGGGGCGGCGCTGTTGGTTCTACCCGGTCTCGGTTGATATCGCTCATGGCGAGACCCTGCAATCTGAATTTTCTCCGGAGTCCGAGGGTCCATGGCAGGGACCGTTGATCGATAAAATCGTCGGGTCCATGGCGGTCCCCTTCGTCTTTCCTCCCGCGCGTGTTCCGCATGAAGACCCGTCCAAAAAAATGCGTGTTCTTGTGGATGGCCATGTCACATCGCGTCTCTCGTTGGGTGCGCTTGCCTTGCGGGGGGTCCGGGATTTCGTCTTTGTGAACGTCATTAGCCATAAAGAAATGAGAACAAGCAGCTACTCTCCGCGCGGATTTATTTCAACCATGATCCACCAATTGTTAAACGCGCAGGTCGACAACGGACTCGAACCCTTTCGCGATGGGTTCAAAGAGTTGGGGATTAGGGCATTTCTCCTTCGCCCCTCCCGACCGCTTGCGATGTCGGTTTTTAAGTTTGATAAACGGGAGTGTCGTGACGCCTTTGAATTAGGGGAACGCGATGCTGTCCTCTGGGGAGAGTCTCCGAACGGGACTCAGATTCTGTGAGCTCGAATTGAGTCAGAAATTCAGTTCCCAATAGAGTCAACCGCTATACTTATACCCGCATGAATGGATTCCAGTTAAGCTATGTGCAAGAACTGCTTTCGCATGTTATCAGCGAGGCGCCGGTGGTCCTTTTCGCGCTCGATAAAGAAGGGGTCTTCCTGATATCGGAGGGAAAAGGACTTGCGAGTTTAGGTCTCAAGCCCGGAGACTTGGTTGGAACTTCCGCGTTGGAATATTATTCCGACAATACCGAACTCGTGCACGGCATTAAACGCGCTCTCAAGGGCGAGACGTTTAAGAAAACGGATCGTACGAAACAGACCTATTGGGAAACCAGCTACCAACCCATTAAAAAAGAGGATGGAAGCTGCGGCGGAACGATTGGGGTTTCCATCGACATCACCGAACGTATGGAGGCCGTGCGCGCGGACCGCGAACATCTGCGCCGGGAACGATCCCTTCGCATTGATGCGGAGAACGCGAGCCGTTCGAAAGACGAATTCTTGGCGTTGCTCTCCCACGAACTGCGCACGCCGATGACCGCTATGCTGGGGTGGACCTTTCTTCTGCGTTCGGGCGACATGAATTCCGATGAGTTTAAGTCCGCACTGGATGCCATTGAACGCAATATGAAGGCGCAGGCTCAGATCATTGAAGACTTGCTGGATGTTTCCCGCATCGTAACGGGGAAAGTTCGGCTCGAAACACGCCCGATCGAAGTGGATTCAATTGTGCAGGCCGCCGTTGATGTTGTGCGCCCCGCGGCCAAGGCGCGGAAAATCGAATTGAGGATCGAACTTCGCGATCCGACCGCGGTTGTTCTCGGGGATCCGGAACGATTGCAGCAGGCGATTTGGAATCTGGTTTCCAACGCAGTTAAGTTTTCAGAGGAAGGCCAGACCGTCTCTGTTTGTATTTCAAAAAACGAGGAGGAGGTGACCATCTCTGTTTGTGATGAAGGGGGGGGGATTCACGAAGACTATTTGCCGCATCTCTTCGACCCCTTTACGCAGGCGGAATCATCGTTAACGCGCGAGCACGGCGGCCTTGGTCTTGGGTTGGCGATTGTTCGTCATATCATAGACCTGCATGGCGGAAAAATTACCGCGAAAAGTGGTGGCGTCGGCAAGGGGTCGGTGTTTGAGGTGGTTGTACCTATCGCCGAATCGGGATCGGTCGCTGTCCCACCGGAAAAGGGACGCCAGGACCGCAAGACCTTGTTTGGCAAGGTCCCTGATCTTACGGGAACCCGTGTTCTAGTTGTGGATGATGATGCCGGGACGCGAACTATGCTGAAAGCCGTTCTTGAGTACGCCAAGGTTGATGTGACGCTTGCCAGCAGCGCCGCAGAAGGTTTCGAGTTGGTGCAGAGCGGCAACTTTCATGTGCTCCTCATCGACATCATGATGCCGGGCGAAGACGGACACTCCTTGGTGCGGCGTATCCGTGAACTCAGTCCCGAGAAGGGCGGGGATGTTCCGGCGACTGCGGTGACCGCCCGTGTCGGTATTGAAGACCGGACGGAAGCGTTGAAGGCCGGATTTCAGATGTACCTGCCCAAACCCGTTGAACCCGCGGAACTCGTTGTTGTGGTTCAGGCTCTCGCGGCCGAAAAAACCAAAAGAAGCTAACCCATACATGTCGAAAGGAGGGGTCCTCCGTCTCCGAAAACCTCCAGGCAGAAAATCGCCGCCAACGATGTGATTGTGGCTCTGGACCAAATACTGCTCAAGGGCACACGTCCCTGCATGGAAATGCCGCGGGCCATATGGGTTGCGATGTGCTTTGCACTGAAGAAAAAACGCTGTGCGAAATAACCCAAAAGCGAAAAGAGTCCCCACATAAGCAGGAAGTCGTTAAAGGAAGTGGCCGGCGGGGAGTCGTCCATCATACCGCAGGCGGAGGCCTGTACTGCGACGACGAACAGCAACGTGAAGGCTGTGAGAATTTTTTTATTCATGCGTTGAGTATGCGCCGTGATGCGGCGGGATTCCACGCGACTTCAGTGCGTGACCGTGGTCGCTCTTCTAATTTTAGGTTGCCCTATGGGGGGTGGGGGTGCTAAATTAAAACTATGAAGCGTCAAAAAGATCGGAAAAAGAAAGAACCTCCGCCGAAGGGGCCTCCCACGCGTGAGGAGCTAATTAAAGAAGAGCACATCAAGAAACAAACTCAATTGCGGGAGTCCTCGTGCTCGCTTTCACGCAACCGCAAACACCGGCTCGTGCCGGACCGGCATGAAACCGGAAAATGCAAATTCTGTTTGCTCCCTTTCTGCCGCTGCAACGCTTGCCGCAAAGAAGCCGCGCTGCGGGCCTAGTCCTCCCTAAAAAGTTTATCCCGGGATAAACTTTTTAGGGGAACTTTTTTTGGGGCTCTACCGTATAAAGGGGAAGGGTTGCGGGTTCCAAACCCGCCACCGTTTTTTGCTCTTACTGGCCCTTATTGTTCGGGAATCTGGCGGCGCTTGATGCGTAGGCGCAAATGCTCAAGCTTCGCGCGCACATCCACCGGGATATCGGAACGCCGCGCTAAAGGGGCAAGAACATCGGTGTAGCCCTCGATCATTTTATCCGTGTAGGCGTAATTCTTTTTAAATGTCTCGAGTTCCGTCGTTTTGCGGACCAACTCCGTTCGAATCCGGCGATGTCCCACCGCGCGTTTTAAGGCCGCGCTGATTTCATCCGGGCTGGATGGCTTGAGCAGATAGTCATAAGCGCCGTTTTTGAGGCATTCGAGCGCGGAATCGACCGATCCGAATGCCGTCATAACAATCACCACAATCGTCGGGTCAAGAGCGAGCGCGGATTTTAGGATATCGAGCCCGGAACTTCCGGGAAGCCTCAGGTCTGTCAGAATGAGGGGGGGACGGTCTTCCGTGATTATTTTCTTCGCGACGTATGCGGAAGAAGCAAGATTAAACGGGAGTTGCGCGTCTTGGATCACAGTCGCGACGTAGGCGAGGTATTCCTCGTCGTCATCAATGACTAGAATCTTTTCGTGCGACTCCATGACTATAAAGTAATCTTTTTTTCGTATTCAGGGAAGTAGTGCGCGATCACCATGAGATCAAACGACGACATAATTGATTCCTTGCCTTCCCGTTCCAGAAGGAATTCAAAAGAGCGGCGTACCAGTTCTTCGGCGGACTCTTCTCCCTTTTTTAATCGATCATAGTCCAACTCCGCAACCGTGACGCGATGGGACGTGGAGGATCCTCCTTCTGAAACCGTGACTCTGTAGGCTCCGTTTTCCGCGGTGACTGTTATCTCAGCCATTATCGCAGCGACGCATCGGCTTGCAGGCCTGTGACGGCCGCGAGGTTCACGATATCGTCGACCGTGGCGCCGCGGCTTAGGTCGTTGACCGGCTTGGCGAATCCTTGGAGGATCGGACCGATCGCTTCCGCATTGGCTAGGCGTTGAACGAGTTTGTAGCCGATGTTCGCACTTTGCAGATCGGGGAAGATCAAAACATTCGCCTTACCCGCGACCTTGCTGTCAGGAGCCTTCCGGCTGCCGATCTCAGGAACCAGCGCCGCGTCCGCCTGCATTTCTCCATCGATCGCCAGCTCTGGCGCCTTTTCTTTTGCGATGCGTACCGCGTCGCGGACGCGATCAACGCTCTCATGTTCCGCCGAGCCGAGGGTGGAGAAAGAAAGCATCGCAACCCGGGGTTCGATCCCGCAGAGGGCCTTGGCCATACGCGCTGTCGAAATCGCGATCAGGGCAAGCTTCGCCGGAGCCGGTGCGGGGTTGATGGCGCAGTCTCCCATAAGAATGACCCCATCGTCGCCGTATTGGCAATTGGGGATGACCATGATGAAGAAGCTCGAAATAGTGCGAACGTCGCGGGCCGGCTTGATGATCTGCAGGGCCGGGCGGATGGTGTCGCCGGTGGCGTGGGCTGCGCCCGCGAGGAAGCCGTCAACATGATCATGGTGCAGCATCATTGTCCCAAAGTGAATGGGGTCTTCCATAAGTTTAAACGCGTCGGCCTTTTCGATGCCCTTATGTTTTCGCTTCTCGTAGTAGCTGTTGGCGTAGAGTTCTCGGCGGTCGTCTTTGGAGGGATCTATGACGGTGATGCCGTCTACCGACTTCGATCCGAGCACGATGGGCTCGGCGAGTCCTTCTTTTTTTAGAATCGCCGCCGCCTCCAGCGTGCGCTTGTCAGCGCCTTCGGGCAAAACGATTTTACGGGGATTTTTTTTCGCTGCGTTCCGCAGCCGAGCAATGATGTCCTGTGCCATGGTTCCTCCTGACAGTGAGGAACTTTACCAATTACTGGCGGAGGGAGACCGGCACGACAGCCTTGCCGCGGAGCATGTGATCGGTCAGGAGGTCGCTCAGTCCCTGCACGCGAAGCCGGGTGGCGCCTTCCTCGGTGAGGATCCGAACAATGCCGTTCATGTCGCGAATGAGGTGTTTGGCGTCGCGGCTGTAGACCAACACAAGCGTCTCATCCTTTGCGTCAGCGCGCACTCCCGTGATTACCGTACCTTTCGCCGAACGCAGGCAGGTCTCGTAGACGGTGACAAAGGCGGCGGCATTTTTGAGCGATTTGCTTTCGATGCCGCATTGGTCCACGATGGGCTGCAGCGAGCTCGATTGGCGGTCGGAGGCGGGCCGTTCAAGATCGATAAGGGAAACGGTGTGACCGAACAGTTTCCCGTCGCGCAATTGAAAGGAGGACTCGAGATCACTTTTTACCGTGCTGCCGGGGGGAATCAAGCCGCTAATCATAATGACGACGCCGTGGGTTCCTTCGGCTGCGGTGATCTTGACGCCATAACGTTTGGAGAGGTCGGTGAGGCAGCTGCTTAACGCGGCGACGACTTCTTTTGTGCTGGGCTGACGCGCGTAAACATAGTCGACCGATTGGCAGGACTGCATCTCTTTGAGTACGTCGCCAAATTTGTTGCCGCCTTCGATCGGCACACCCTCGATGCGGGGAGCATCCCACCCGCCGTCTTGGGGTGATGTGGGAAGTTCAGGAATGGATTTCCACCACGGGGCCGCATTCTTGGTTTCGCCTTTGGGAATGGGCATTTCGGAAGGGGGAGAGATTTCAACGATATCGGCACGGCCTTCGCCGAAGAAATCGGACAGCCATTCCATTTCGGAAAAAATGCTCGCGTCGCTGGCGGCCGCCGGAGCGGCAAAAATGAAGAACGCGATAGAGGTGATAATAAAGCGATGCATTATTGATTCTCGGGGTTTTGACGTACCTTAATGATACGCCCAGCACCAAAATGACAGTATGACGACCGCCAATTGATTGTGTTGATGGCGATCAACCCCTTCGCTCTAGGTCCATCGGGCCGAGCGTTTTAATGGTTCTGAGGCATAAGACCTATACGCGTATAGGCGTTATTCCCCGTCGAGGATTAGGTGGTTTGGCCCACAGAGAATCAACCGTTGGGTGGTATCCTGTTGTCTATGATGAAAAAGATCCTCCTCCAATTTCCCGTTCAAAAATCCATTGCTTCCGCTCTTGTTGCTGCGCTTTTAATGACGACTCCCGGACTCGGCGTTTATGAAGCGGCCGCAAAGATCGTCGGAAACACAAGCGTGACAACGATCCCCTCCGGCTTTAACGCACCGGTGGGTCTTGGTCACATCTTCGGTTTGGGCACAACAAAGGCTGAAGCATTTTTGAAGGTGGACAGCCTCGGATCTACTCTAACCGTTATCGATGCGCCGGTTTTTTTGCCGGAACAAACCCTTGCTGTTGCCTCTGCCGCGAAGTCGGACCCTAGGTCCTCTGTCCCGACAATAGCGATTTCCCCTGCTGGCATAAAAATTGCTGCTCGAATTTTAACGAGCCATGCCCCTGCAATTCGCGCGCCGCGTGTTACGGCAAAACAAACCCTCACCACTACCGTTGAAGCGGTGCGTCATGAGTCGACCTCAGGCCGGGTTTCCGGGGCGCCGCTCACCCGACTTTTTGATTTCTCCAGACGCTCGCGTGATTCCAATGTCCCGGCAGTGCGCGGCTCCTACTTCGGATCACGCGGCAGCCGCCTTAGCCGCTCGGCTGAAGCCGCTGTTAATGCAGCCGATGAGCCCGCCTCTCCTTCCTCTACTAAGGAAAAGGCCGTGAAAAAGGGTCCGAGCAATACCCTTGTGATCGGACTCGCCGCTGCCGGAGCCGTCGCCTCGTTTTATTTCGCGCCCGTAATCCTCGCGGCCGCAGCAACCGCTCTCACGTTTGCGGGGCTGTCGACGCCGCTGTGGATTACCTCAGGATCGCTTTGGACGACACTAGGCGTGAGCGCGCTTGGAGTTGTTGTCGGTTCTGCGGTTTCGCAGTATCCGTTATGGCTTTCCTTCCCTAGGGATGTTATTCAAAGCGCCACGAATGCGGGTGCCAACACCTTTAAGTTTTGGGCGCGTTTCGGCCGCATTTTAGATTCGGTTTTAACCGGCCGATCAACGGAAGACGCCAATAAGGCGGATTTGCCCGCTAACATTTTCAAATATCCGGTGCTTGCCTGGCCGTTTTTCTTAACAGGCCTTGGCGTGGTCCCCATCGTGATGGCTACCGGTGCGGTCGCTCTAGGCTGGCCGGTGTTGACGGTTTGGGGCATCGGCGCCGCTTTAATTTTTGGAGGCGCTCCCGTATTCTTTGCTGCCGGCCTCCTTTATAAGGTTGTTGAGACTCCTATTCGGGCTGCGCTGCGCGGACTTAAACAGGTCGCGTTCCAATTTTTTCCTTGGCTGATTGACTTTTTCAACTTTTTAGGACGTGTTCTTCGTAAGCTCTTCCCGTTCATTGGCGGCGGGCTTTGGGGCATCGTCAGGACGGCGGGTTTTGGCATTGCCGCAGGGTTTTTGACAACCGCTCGTCCGATCTGGGAGGGTGTTGCGGATTCGGAGATCGCTGAGCCGGATCTTCAAAAGCGGGACCGTCTCTATTCGATTCCCCGAAAGGTCGGCATTATAGCGGTGCGGATTGCGGGTGGATTGACCGCTCTCGTCGCGGGTGTTCTTGGGGCCGGCATTGGGCTGGTGCTTTCGCTGCCTTTCATGCTCGTGCATCCGCTTCATATCGCATTGGATTGGGCCAAAATCGAGACGGGAACAATCGCAGGGTTCACGAAACGTTTCCACGATAACCTTGACGATGAGGAAGGGTTGGGAGAGCTGGCGCAAACCGAATTCGAGGCCGCCGGCGACCAACGGTCTATTTCCTTGGCGCATGCAGTCGCACGTTTGGCGAATGCACCGCTGCACGCGGGATACCTTTCGGTCGCGCTCATTGCGACGGCGCTGACGGCTTATTTCCGAACCTGGAGCCGTTCCTTGGGTTGGACAACACGGCCGGAACGCGTCACCGCTGAGCCGCTTGATGGAGTCAAAGAAATTCGGGATGCCGACAGCAAACGCATATCCGCGGCTCCTGAAAATCCTCACTTCTGGGCTCCGTTCCTTCTCGGAACTCTTGGGGCACTCGGCGGCTCCGCCGCCGTCTATACCACCGTGCTCGGCGGCGCTCTTTCGCTGGCATGGCTGCCGCTTGCGTTATTGGCGTTAGGGACTGCGGCAGGCGGATTTATTGGATTAGCAATTTCCCAGCCGGCGGCGTGGAGCAATCTCTTTGGCGGCATCAAGAAAGAGGCTGTTGACGGCGCGACAGCGTCTTATCGGGCTTCCGCGAGACTCGGACTTCGCACGGACGCAGCACTTCGTGATCGTGCGGTGAGTGAGCATTTGTATAGAAACGCTCCGGCGAATCTTCTTCAGTACCCGTGGCTCGCCCTTCCCGGCGTAATTGTGGGATACGTCGCCGCCGTTTTCGGCTTCATTGCTGGTCCCATTGCCGTTGTTGTTGGAACCGCGACGCAAGCGGCATGGACCGGTTTCCTTTCGCTGGTCGAGCGATTTATTCCGGCGCTCAAACGAGTTCTTAAACGCATAGTGAAAATTCTGCGCAACGCCATTCCCTTTGCGGGTGGTTTGATCTGGGGAACTATCCGCGGTCTGTTTATCACTGGGGTCGCTTCAGCGGCAGTTGCCGCAGGACCGATTTTTGACGCGGTGTTCGATAAAGATCTCGATATCGATGAGTCGCGTTACGATATGGACGGCATCTCCAAGATCATTGCAGTGCGCGCCTTCCAGCTCGTTGCTGTGATCGGGCTGCTCACCGCGGCACTGCTTGGTTTCGTGACCGGTTTGATTTATGGATTGCCGTATACCGCGGTCTTCGCTCTCGGGAAAGCCTTCGATTGGGGCAATGTCGGCGGTAAATCCGAGAATTTCTTCCGTCTCTGGGAGAAAGAATCGCTGCGTGATGAGGATGTTCGCTTCGAACAGCTCGTTCGTTCGGGTTTCTCCGAAGATGAAAAGAATATCTCCTTGTGGCAGGGTATCGCGCGTTTGGGCAATACACTCGGCGCTGCGGCGATTACGCCGTTGACAAGCATTCCGATTGCGGTGTCGGTATTCTTCCGCACCATTTACCGGGCGGGGCGTGCGGCACGCGATCGTGAGCCGGGCGTAAGCACGTATGAGTTCGCTTCCGATCTCGAGACCGCGCTTAACCGACATGAGGGTTTTGTTCGAGCCTACCAAGGACGCCGCCGCGGCACGGTCGAAACCGTATTTACGAGTGAATCCTCTTATCGCCGAGCACTCGCGGAGGGACTCATTCGCTCACGGATGAAGGGTTTTGATATAGAGATCATCTACGAAGATGCCGAAGGCGTCGACGGGGATGATCTCAAACGCGCTCGAGGCTCACTTGATGAAGAGGCCGACTCCGTTCAGGAAAAGAAAGCGGATGATCTTTCCGGAGCCGGAGCCGGAGCCGGCGTCGCGGCCGTTCTTGGTTTGCTCGGCGCCGTTGCTGCCGGGTATGCGGGTTTTGCATTCGCGCTTCCTCTTCTAGGATTGACGGGTTGGTCATGGCTGCTTGGTTTGGCCGGGTCGGCCCTGATCGGCGCGGGGATTGGGTTCGCGATTTCACAACCCTCCATCCTTCGCCAGTGGCCGCACGCCATCGGATCGGCGATGCGCGACGGTGTTGATGCGGCATGGAAATTCTGGACCGGCTACGCCGGACGTTACGCCATGACGCTGAAGGGGGATCGGGTTCCGGCTGCCTCTACGCTGGGAACGGTTCACTACGTTGGTGGTGTTGTCGGCGCGGTCGGAACAGGCATTGCGGGTTTTATTTACGGGCTCGTCTCGGTTCCGTTGGAGGCCTCCCTGGTCGGCGCCCACAAGGTCGCACTGGGCTTATGGCCGTGGTTGAAGGGCGTGTTCAAGACTATCGCTCGGGTCGCACGGCGATTTTTCCCATTCGTGTTCGGGGGCATTGTCGGGCTGGTTGTCGGCGTTTTTGGAACAGCGCTTTTTGGAGCGTTGTTGTTGGGTCGCCCCTGGTTTAAATACGTGGTTGCGGAAGATTACGATACCGATACAACCGGTAAGTTCTTAGGAACGACGGCGCTTCGCATCGTCGCTTCCATCATCGGCGTGATTGCGGGTCTTGCGGGAGGCGCGGTTTTCTTCGCGGTGCCGGCTGCCATCGGCTTCTACGCCTTTGGAACGTGGGGGATCACCCTTGGCTTGGCAGCGGCGCTGCCGTATTCGCTTACCCTGAGCGCCGCATTGGCTTTCTGGATGGGGGACATCGGCGGCAGGGCCCAGCGCTTCTTTGATTTGTGGGCTAAGTCCGCCTTGCGCATAGAATTGCATCGTATGAACAAGCTCACCGACAGCATGGAGTTTAACGAGAAGCGCACCAATGGCGAGATTCAGCCGGCAGACGGTTGGATCCGACTTGCTAATGTTTTTGCGGGTACGCTCGCGGCGGCGATTGCCGGCATCGTTGCCAGTTTGGTCACCTATCCGCGGAGCCTCTTTCGCGCGGGCAAGGATCTGTCCGCTGGGAAAACCCTGGATGGGAGTCAGGGTTTTGACGACTTCTCGCCGATCTATGACTCCCGCAGCGGCAGAAAAGTCTTCAATAAAATAGCCGCCGGAATTTCCCTTGCCTCAGGCATCGTCTTCTCTATCTGGATGCTTGGTTGGGGTCCGTACGGATTGTTGACGGCATTGTGGAAGGCCGCCGTGATCGTTGCGCTCGCTTACCCGGTCGGCTGGGTCGCCGGATGGGTTTTGGGTCTCATCGCCGGCTTTGCAATCGGCGCCGTCGTCTGGCTCTCCCGCCAACTAGCCAAAACCCCACCCCAAGCCAAATAACTGGGGCCGTACGTTGAGTTGTTGAGTTATTCCTGTGGAATAACTCAACAACTCAACGTACGGCCCCAACTATGGGTACATGCGGGTGTAGAATTTTGGGGTTGTGTCGGGCCAGACCTTTCCGCCTCTTGATGTGACGCGTGTGCGGACGTAGGGGTCGTAAAGGCCTTTTAGATTGATCTGGAAGTAGTTTGGATCCGGAGTCCAGTGGCGTTTGACGATGAAACCAGTGTCGAAGGCTGCCATTTGGTCAGATGCGATCGTTGCGAGTTGGAATAACCCGGAACCCGGATGAAGTTGTCGATTCTCCAGCGTGAGGATGACCCGGACGTTCCGTTGTGGATCGGTATTTTTGACGCATCAGCCGTTTCTGTTTGGCGCGGTGACGCCGATTTTGATTCCCCCGAGCCTTGACGCGAAAGCGTCCTTCCGTTACCGTTCCTCCATGGTCCCAGCACGCGCTTTCGGTGAAATGCCGGGTCAACGGCCTGCGGATAGGCCCCCGCGCAAGCCGTGGTGGGCGACTAGCGGATTCTGGTCGCTGCTCAGGGCTTTTATCGGTGTCTGTCTGTTTGTCTACGGAGAACGCGCCTCACTTTTGCGGGCTGTGCGCAATCGTATGCCCGATGACAAACAAATCGCTGAGATGAAAATTGTGGGCCGCGACATCCAAAAAATTGCCGAAGATTTCGCGGACGAATACGCACCGGAAAGCGCCGCCGAGGAAAAAGCGACCGTCTCTGCCAAGACTCTTGAGGCTCCGAAGCGGGCTTCGGGCCGTCGGAAGACTAAAACCGGACCGCGGCGTCAAGGAAAGGTGGATATCTCGGATAAACGATTTAAGGATTCCGGCAACGCCGAGGAATTCCGGCAGCGGATGGACGCCCCGTGGTTGGAATCGACTTTTAAGGTCCCTTTTTCTCAACCGCGTTAGGGCGCGGCATGTTGATTACCGGGGGCATGGCGGGTGCGTTCGGATTGTTGGGATTTTTGTTATTTAAGAACAAGGGGAGACCTCTATGAACCAACCACAATCAGGTACACCGGGCGGCGGGCAGCAAGGCGGCAGTACTGGGCCCACGGCCTTTCCAGAGATCGGGTTTTCGATGGATCCCAAGATGGTCCCCTGGCACGACGCTGTTGTTTGGTCTGAGCGGAGCCATAACGGACATCGGTTGTATGAATGGCTGACGAAAGAACATGTGGCGAAAGTGGGCTGGACGAATGGAGTTGTTTCTGTCGAGGTCGCAAACGATTCATTCCTCTGCAAGGATGTTCGCTACTTCATCGTTCAGGCACCGTTTGTCGCGGTCGGGCAGAATATTGCCGTATAGGGCGGGGGAGACGCTACGCGAAAAATGAGTTGCCGGGAGCGGCGAACGTCACGTCAAGAGGATTTCCCGACTCGAGCAGTTTTTGACGCAGATTGCTGATCGCCGACCCGAGCGCGTCCGGACCGTAACGTGCATCGGAATTAAAAAGCACCAATTTCCTCACGCCCGCCTCCGTCGCAGCGAGTACCGCCGCTGAGGGCGAGGAATTTCCTTGGTCTTTATACGCGACGAAATCCGCATCGAGATAACGCGCGTCGTGCACCAGAATATCGGCGGCGTGCGCGAAATTTCGAAATTTATTGCGAAACTCGATGGAGGTGCTTTCCTCATCGGTCGGGTATTCGTTGTCGGGACAATAGACGACGCTTCTCCCCTGAAATTCAACCCGGTAGGCCAGGCAGGAACGGGGGTGCAGAGTGAAAATAGCGGACGCCCGGACACCGGCCCATAAGTTGAACTTTGATTCCGAGACGGCGAAGATTTGAACTGCTGGACGTGGAGGTCCGTTCGCATACAGTTTCTTGTTGAGTACCCCTTGGAGCGGTTCGCCGTGATCGTTGGGGCCGACGATGTTGAGGGTGTATTCTTCTCCAAACGCGGAGGCGAGATCGGCAAGCCCTGCAACCCGGTCGGGCTGGTAGTTGGAAAGCAGTAGCCAGACTTGTTTTTCGATGGGTTTTTGTTTATTTGCAAGTAAATCTTTAAGACCGGTTCCGGCATCCAGGATCAGTAAATTGGGGCCGAGATCGATGGAAATGCAGCTGGTGGGCTGGCCGACCGCGGGCGTCCCGCCGGACGAGGTCGAGCCCCAAATTTTTCCGATCGAGGCGGCCGGTCGCGGCGTCATTGTTGAGCCGGCGGTTAAAGCGCCGGGAGCGCCGATTAATTTATGGACGATGGAGCGCAATTCTTCAATCTGGAGGGGTTTACCCAAGAAGGCTGCGGCACCGCAGAGATGTGCCTCGTCCTGAACTTGTTTGTATCGCTTCCCTGAGGTGACGATCACTTGGGTATGACTCAAAGCGGGGTTGGATTTTATGGTGCGGCATATCGTCAGCCCGTCCATCATGGGCATCATGATGTCAACGATGACGAGTCGGGGGCGTTGGCGTTTGATTTCGGCTATCGCGCTTTGGCCGTTGTAGTACTTATCAGTGGTGTATCCCTTTCCACGGAGGGCCTCGGTTAGGAGTTCCGCATTGTAGGTATCATCGTCAAAAATAAGGACATCCATTGCCCATAGGGTAGGTCTGCGGCTTCCCAGTGTCAAGTCCGGGAATTTCTTGGCCAATTTAGGCTAGTCTATTCCTATGGCCGACATTCTAGTTGTCGGAAATTATTGCCACGATACAATCTACACCCGTCGCGGAACACATCGCTGGGCGGGAGGCTCATCGCTTTATATTGGGGCGGTTTTAACGTCGCTGGATGCTGAATTCGACGTGGTCGCCCACGTGGGGGCAGATTTTGCCTATGAGGGTGCCGTCACCAAACCCGCGCGGGTGATCGAAGGACGACGTACGACAGCCTGTATTGATGATTACCGCAGCGGGGCGAGGTTGGAGAAGTTTGAGGCCCTTTGCGCGCCGATTCGGCCTGACGATCTTCCCGAGAAAATCGAAATCGGACTCGCCTGCGCGATTGCCGGGGAAATTCTTCCCGAGACATTTAATGTGCTGCGGGAGCGGTCCGCCATTCTAATCGCCGACGCGCAGGGACTGCTCCGCGCGATTGACGATAGTGGGCGGGTTCGTCTTGTTAAATTGACCGATACTGATTTTGCCAAGACCGCGTCACGTCTCGACTTTATAAAAGCGAACGAAGAAGAGGCTAAATTCCTGGATATTCAAGAGTTGCGGAAATCAGTCGGTGTTATCATCACGCGTGAAAAGAAAGGCTGCATTTTCCTCGACGCGAAGGGGGATATAGAAATTCCCGGGTATCCGGTTGACGCGATCGATCCGACCGGCGCGGGGGATTCCTTTACTGGGGGATTTTCTTATGGCTTGCAGCGCGGATGGTCTCTAAATAAAGCGCTTAGACTCGCGAATTTGTGCGGATCGGCTGCGGTGCGAGGCCCTGGACCTGCAATTCTCGCCGAAATCGATCTCGAAGGGTTATAATTGCTCATGAATCGCGCCCTCTTGCGCCGTCTCCCGTTTCTGTTTTTCCTCTCAGGTTTCTGCAGCTTGTTGTACCAGGTTGTTTGGATGCGGATGCTGATCCGTGTTTTTGGCATTACCTTGTACGCCACATCGACGATTGTGGCCGTTTTTATGGGCGGGCTCGCGTTGGGCAGTTGGTTTATAGGACGCAGGCTTGAGCGTCGCGAGCCCTCGCTGCGATTGTATGCAGCCATCGAGATCGCGGCGGCCTCGACTTCACTCATCGCGACCTTGGCGATTTCTCAATTGCCCGGGTTTTTTCAAGTTCTCGCGGCATTTTGGGAGCTTCCTCAATGGGGTGCGAGTTCTCCGCTCGCCGCCTCTGTTCGTCTGCTGTTGACCGCACTCGTGCTTGTTGTGCCTACAGCCTTGATGGGCACTACATTGCCGATTCTCGTTCGCATCATGACGCACCGCACGGGGGAGATCGGGCGCCGTCTCGGCTTGATGTACGGTTTAAATACCTTAGGAGCCGTTGTGGGTGTTCTCTCTGCGGGGTTTTTTCTCTTACCGACACTCGGTCTTCAAAAAACCACCATATTGGCTGCAGGACTTAACGGCATAATAGCTGTGGTGGCGATCTGCTTGGGACGTACTGAAAAAATGGAAGCTCCCCCGGTTTTAGAAGAGCCGGATAAAGATTATTTTCCGGAGAAACAAAGAAAAATTTCACAAAAAGCTTTAGGTCTCAGCCGGGAAGAAAAAGGTCTCASGCAARTSCTTCTGATGGTTTTTGCGATCTCCGGTTTCTCTGCCATGATTTATGAGGTGGTTTGGACACGCATCCTGACTTTAATTTTAGGTTCTACAGTTTACTCCTATGCCACCATGCTTTCGACTTACCTCTTGGGCTTGGCACTGGGGAGTTTTATTTTTTCCATGCTTTTAAAACGATTTGCCCGACCTTTGTTGTTACTCACATTGGTCCAAGCGGGAATCGCCCTCTTTGCTTTTGCAGGAGAATTTATTTTTCCTTTATTGCCGATATTTTTTTTGGATATCATGGGTTATCTGCACACWTGGRCTAAGGTCCGTGCCGTCACAAAGTTTGTTATCGCCGGCGCAGTGATGATGGGMCCGACCCTGCTCATGGGCGGGGTTTTTCCACTGGTGATCCATATTCTGACTTCAAAAGAAAAATCAGAAACCCGAGCTCTCGGTGCTATTGTCGGGCGGGCTTACGCTGTAAATACCGTCGGTACCATTTTGGGTTCTTTTACGGTCGGCTTTATTCTCTTACCTTCCTTTGGCATTCAAAAGAGTCTGCATATTGCCATTGTGATTAACAGCTTTTTGGCGCTGATACTTTGGTTTGCTTTTACAAAAAGGGAAATCCATCAATCTCCAGTCCTGGTCAGTCGAAAAAATTGGGCGACAGGCGGGGTGTTTGCTTTTATTTTTATTATGGTGTTCTCCGCCCCGACTTGGAACCCCCTCATGATGTCGAGCGAGCTTTTCGGACAGCAGGCCAAACTCAAGCTGCTTTATTATAAAGAGGGGATTTCTGCCACGGTCACCGTGGTCCAACATCAAACCCTTTCTAAAACCCCCCACCTCACATTGGCCATTGATGGAAAACCCAATGCCTCAACCACGGGGGAT
>NVTF01000156.1 GCA_002401485.1 Elusimicrobiota bacterium
GGCGTCCCGGGAGCCGCCTTCGGCGGCAGCTTCTACTACCTGCAATTCGGGATCGGCAATTTCATCGGTTACTTCCTACTGGCCCGTTGGTTCATCCCGCGCTTTTACGAACTTAAGGTCACCACCGTCTACGAACTTCTAGGGCACCGTTTTGGTTTAACCAGTCGGACCGCCGCCTCCATCTTCTTTATCTTCAGCCGCATCCTCGGCAGCGGCGTTCGTCTGGCCGGCTGCGCGATTGCAGTTTCCGTCTTCTTCGGCCTGGGGCTCAAAACGGCGATTATCTTAATCGCCGCATTCGCCTTGCTGTATACCGCAACCGGCGGAATCAAGGCCGTCATCTGGACCGATATGCTTCAGCTCGGCCTCTTCGTTCTTGGAGCGGCCGCTACGATTATCGTCGTCTGGAGTTCGCTCCCGGGAGGATTTTCGGAGTTTTTGTCGGTGGGCGCATCCGCCGGAAAATTCAACACCTTCAATTTTGACTTTAATCTCACCGATGGGAAAACATTCTGGGCCGGCAACATATTCTCCCTCGTAATCGGACTCGCGGTGGGAGCGTGCGACCAAGACCTCGCCCAACGCTTGCTCACCTGCACCAGCGCCGACGAAGCAAAAAAGGCCGCCTGGGCGGCCGGCATCCTGCCCTTCTTCACCACCCTATTGTTTCTAACAGTCGGGGCCTCGTTGTTCGTTTATTACCAAGCCTTCCCCGATGCAGGGATCGACAAACTCCTGGCAGGAACCCCGGTTCGCAACGATTGGGTTTTCCCCCACTTCATTGTCAGCGCCCTGCCCGCGGGACTTCGCGGACTGCTGGTCGCCGGGCTGCTCGCAGCGGCGATGTCCTCACTCGACTCCGCGCTAAACGGCCTCGCCTCAACGGCGTTTATCGACGTCTACAAGCCGCATTGGGCGAAGGGCCGTGAGGTCTCCGACGCTGAAGCCCTCAAATTCTCCCGGATTCTCGTCGCTGTTTTTGCGATCATTCTTGCGTTGACGGCAATGATCTTCGGCCGCCAACCCTCTATTCTTTGGTTCGGCCTGCAAGCGATGGGCTGGACCTATGGCGGACTGCTCGGGATATTCCTTCTCGCGATTTTTACGGATCGAAAAGTTTCCGAGACCGGCAATATTATTGCGATGGTCTCAAGCGTGGCGGTTGTCCTGTTTTTCACAAAAGATCTTCTACCGGCTGTAACAATGCTCCGCAAAACCATCCTTTCCCCGTTGGGGATCCCGGCCTTCGGCTGGGCTTACGGAATTGTGATCGGGACGGGTTGGACGTTTGCCGTAGCCGCGCTTTGGCCAACCGGTGAGCAAACGAAAGCGTAAGAAGAACCCCGCGGCGACCGGTCCTAGCCGCTTCTGGGGCTTGCCCGCTTTTTTCGCCATCTGGTTTTCCTTCATCCTTCTCAAAACCCTGCCAGGTTCGTCAAAGATCCTGATCCAAGGACTGACCTTCTTTTTACTGACTCCCTGGGCCGATGAGGCGCGCGCGGTATCTCTCGGGGTTCTTCTTATTCAGACCATCACGGATGTCATGATGGCCTTTGTCGTCCCCGTCGCGGCGTACGGCATCGGCATGCCGATTGTGCGACGGCTCTTCGCCGCTCCGGCAAGCCGCCTGGAACGAGCGCTTCTTGCCCAAGGCCTGGGCCTGGGCGTCTATGCCGCAACCGTTCTTGTCATAGGGATTCTCGGCGTCAACCCCGAAACCGCCATCTACACGGTGTCGGGGGTGGGAATCGGCCTTAACGCGTACGAATTTATCGTTCGCCTTCAGTCCGGCCCGCCTAAATCCTCACCGGAAGCGCCTAACTTTTTCTCGTCACTGGAACCGATCGAGTGGACCGCGTTAATTGCCATCACCTATACGGGTGTTCTGCACTTCATCGGAGTGCTCGCGCCCGAGACTTTTTATGACTCCCTCGTTTACCACCTAGGGGTTCCCAATCTCTATATCCAGCGGGGCAGCATTCTTCCGATCCCCGAAATCCTTCACGCTAACTTCCCGCAAAACATCGAAATGCTCTACCTCGCCGGACTTGTGCTTCGGGGAGAAACAGCGGCGAAGCTTCTGCATTTCTGGACCGGAGTCTTATCCTGCCTGGCGCTCTACGAGTTCGCGCGCACGGCATGCTCGCGCCGCACGGCCTTAATCGCCGTTTCCCTGTTCTCCTCTATCCCCGTGGTTGGCATCGCCGTCTGGCATAGCGGTGTCGAACTCGGCGTCACCTTCTGGAGCCTCATGGGGGTTTGGTCGCTCGTACGGGCCCTGTTCGCCCTCTCGCAACCCTCGCAACACAGAGAACTAATGCCGCGCTGGCTTGTGGTTTCAGGGGCGTTCTTTGGATTTGCGATGGGAGCCAAATATACCGCCATATGGGGGACAGCAGCGGCGGGCATGGTTCTCGTCGGCCGGCTTTGGAAAGTCAACGAACTCGACCGGGGACTGCGCGCGCGACTCGTACTGATCTGGGGTGTCGCCGCCCTCGCGGCACTCGCCCCGTGGCTGCTCAAAAATGCACTCTTCATTGGAAATCCCGTCTACCCGTTCCTTGCGGGACTGTTCGCGGACCTCCATCCCGGTGTCGATGCGGCGTCATTCAAAGCGTCTGCCAAGGGTTCCTTTTGGCATGGCGGCGCGCTGTCTTGGAAAACGTGGCTGGTGATGCCCTGGGAACTCTTCATACGCGGAAGAAACTCGTTTTCCTTCATTGGCCCGGTGCTGGTCGCCTTCACCCCTCTGGCGTTGCTCTACCGCCGTGCGGCATTTCCCTTCGGCATGCTGCTCGCTCTCTTTGGCATTGAATATGTTTTTTGGGCGTCGACGACCTCGATGATTCGCCTCCTCATCCCCGGCCTGCCTCTATTCTGCCTCTACACGGCCCATCAACTCACTCGTCTGGGAAAACAGTGGCGGGGATGGGCTGCGTGGCTCGCATTCCCCATCATCGCGTGGAATATCTCATGGAATGCCGCCATGTTAAACGAGACATCGGTTCCCGGTGTTGTATTCGGCTACGAACACGCCGACTCCTACCGGGCCCGGACGCAGCACAGCTACCACTATCCTTACGCCGAAGCAGTGCTTTGGATCCACAAGAACCTGCCGCCGAAAGCAAAAATCCTCATTTCGGGTGATTCACGCAGCTACCCGATCCCGCGCGACCTCACCGTCGCCTCTGTTTTCAATCCGGATCCTCTGCTCGCGATCGTCGATCGGGTCTCAAGCCCGGAAGCGGTTTACGCGGAACTCGAAGAATACTCTCACCTCATGATCTGCCATGGAGAAGCCTCACGAACCCGCGGGAAGGCCCTCGGCTCTCTCTCGCCCGAGAAACTCCAAATTCTTTCGTTTTTCCTTCAGGCCTACACAGAGCGGATTTTTAAGAATAAACATGGCGTCATGATTTACAAACTCGCTCCACCGACATCCCCGGTAATCCCCCCAGCAACCCTCGAGGAACACCCCGATCTAGTCCGCATCGCCATCTACCACGGCGCGAAACTCGCCAACTAGGGGTCAGGTTTTTACTTATTTAACTTTAGTATCCTAAAAACGCTGTAAAACCAACAAATCCAATGCCGAATAAGTCAAACAAGCCAACACCTGTCCCCGCTGAGATTTTTAAGTTGCGCGAAGAGATTCGCGGGCATGATCGGAAATATTATGTCGACAATGATCCGATAATCGCCGATGAGGAATACGACCGATTAATCAAGCGGCTTGAAACGTTGGAGACGGAGCATCCGAAGCTTCAAACGCCGGATTCCCCGACCCAGAGGGTCGGCGGAGCGGCATCCTCCGATTTCAAGAACGTCAAACACGTCCTCCCGATGCTCTCGCTCGATAACTCCTACAACACCGATGACATCCTCTCGTGGGGAAACCGCGTTAAAAAAGTTTTGGGAGAAAAACAGGCCTCCTTCTCGATAGAGGCCAAGATTGACGGACTTTCCCTCTCCCTTCTTTACGAAAACGGGAAACTGGTACGGGGCGCGACCCGCGGCGACGGGAAATCCGGAGAAGATGTTACCTCCAACATCCGCACGATTCGCGCGATTCCACTCGTCCTCAACACAAAAACTCCCCCCAAACTACTGGAGATCCGCGGCGAAGTTTACATGGAAAAGGCGGAGTTTGACCGCACAAACAAATCGCTTAAGAAAGAAGGCAAAGACCCCTTCGTAAACCCGCGCAATTGCGCCTCCGGTTCCCTGCGCCAAAAAGATCCTCGCATCACGGCAGCGCGACGCCTCCGCTTTTTCGCCCATTCATTCGGCCGAATCGAAGGCGGGTCCGACTACCCGACGCACTCAGGGTTTCTTGCCGCATGCAATAAACTCGGCTTTGCGGTGACGGAAATTAGAAAAACTGTTTCAAATGTCGCCGCAGTCACCGCGTATTACGAAGAATTTCGCGGCAAAATGGAATCGCTGGCGTATGAAATTGACGGCCTCGTTGCAAAGGTCGACTCCCGCGACCATCAAGCGATTCTCGGACAGACCAACAAAAGTCCGCGCTGGGCCATGGCACTCAAATACCCGGGAAAACAGGCGACGACAACCATTAAAAACATTAAATTCTCCGTGGGGCGCACGGGAACCATCACCCCGGTCGCAGAACTCGAACCGGTATTTCTATCGGGTGTTACGATTTCATCGGCAAGCCTGCATAACTTCGAAGAAATCGAACGCCTCGGCGTGAAAATCGGCGATCGTGTTGTCATCGAGCGCGCCGGCGAGGTCATCCCGAAGGTCATCAAGGTTGTGAAGCACTCAGGCACCCAAAAAATTCTCCCCCCGAAAAAATGTCCCGAGTGCCATGCGCCCGTCGCCAAAGAGGAGGGCTTTGTCGCGTTTCGCTGCACCAACCCTTCATGCCCGGCCCAGCTCAAACGCGCTTTGTTCCATTTCGCCTCGCGCGATGGGTTGGACATAGAGGGGTTTGGAGAAGCGGTGATCGAACAACTTGCGGGCGGACGCGTTCACTCGATCGCCGATATCTACACCCTCTCAAAAGAAGATCTTCTAAAACTGGAACTATTCAAAGATAAGAAAGCCGACAAACTTCTCCAACAGATTGAAGTCTCGAAGAAGAAAACTCTCTCCCGATTACTGTTCGCGCTCGGCATCCCCCAGGTTGGGGAAAAAACAGCGCGTGATTTAGCGGCTCACTTTGGAAATCTTGCCGCTCTCATAAACAGCGACAGCGAAACCCTGGAAAACATTCCCGAGATCGGTCCCATCGTCGCTGAAAGCGTTTCCGACTTTTTTTCCCAAAAGCAGGTGCGGACACTCGTTGCCTCCTTAACAAAAGCGGGCCTGAATCTCGAAGAAACTAAAGACGCGTCCCCTACGGGCGGATCATTATCCGGAAAGACCTTTGTTTTTACTGGAGAACTTAAATCGATGACTCGCACGGAAGCCGAAGCGGAGATTCGCCGCCAAGGCGCTAAGGCGACCGGTTCGGTTTCCAAGAAGACCTCCTTTGTTGTTGTGGGAGCCTCACCCGGATCCAAAGCGAAGAAAGCCGTCAAACTCGGTGTCGAAACCTTGGACGAATCCGCATTTAAGAAACTGCTCGCCCCATGAACGAATTTAAAAAAACCGCACTTCTCAGCGTCGCGGATACGTCCGGCATTGTGGAATTAGCCCAGGGCCTGCGCGAAGCTGGGTATCGTCTGTTGGCCTCCGGGCTGACCGCCAAAACCTTGAAGGAAAGCGCCATCCCCGTTGAAGATGTGACGGAACTAACCCAATACCCCGATATTTGCGGAGGGCGCGTGCGCCTGATTCATCCTGCCCTCTTTGGCGGCGTCATCGCCGACCGCAAAGACGGGGATCAGATGCGCAGCCTCGACCGCGAAAAAATCCCGCCGATCGACCTCGTTGCCGTGACCCTGTACCCCCTCGCGCAGGTTCTCGAATCGGGCACACTCGAAGAAGGCGACGTCGTCGACTTTCTCGATGTTGCGGGCGCCGCTCTGCTGCGCGCCGCAGCCAGAAACTATCACCACGTCATCACCCTTTGCGATCCGAGCGACTACGCCCCGGTCCTCGACACGCTCAAACGCGGAAAGGGCCTCACACTCGAACGCAGCAAGGCCTTGGCCTCAAAGGCCTTTGCCTACGTCTCGTATTACGACTCAACTGTGGCCCAACATCTAAAAGCCGCCGTCGTGGTTCCGGAACAACCTGACGAAATGATCATCTCGCTGAAAAAGGCGACCGAATTGCATTACGGCGAAAACCCCCAGCAAAGCGCGGCGCTCTATTCCTGGAGCGGCGCACGCCCCTGGGGACTCAACGCTGCGGAATTGCTTTACGGGAAACCGCTCGCGTTTACACACTACCTCTCGATGGATCACGCACTCGAACTTGTTGCTGAATTTCAAAACCCGGCCTGCGTCATGGTGAAATACGGAAACCCCGCCGGCGTCGCCACCTCCGATCGCCTCGGCGAAGCCGCCCGCTGGGCGTACGAGTCCGACCCCGCAGGCTGCACGGGAGCAATCGCGGCGCTCAATCGAGAAGTGGACGCGGACGCCGCCAACGCTTTAGCGTCCGAATATCTGGAATGCATCGTCGCCTCCGAGTTCTCCGGAGAGGCCCTCACAATTCTCCGCGCAAAACGCGACGTCCGGCTGGTGCGGCTGCCATCGCTGCTTGCCTCCCCCAAAGAAGCGGAGATGAAGACCATCTCCGGTGGAGTCCTCATCCAAGACAAGGATCTCCCCCACGCCATCACAAAACCCAAGACCGTCACAAAACGAAAACCCAACGATCTAGAAACCGCCGCGATGGAACTCGCGTGGCGCGTCGCGAAACACGCAAAAACACACGCCGTTGTTTTGGCAAACCCGCTGCAGACGCTCGGCATCGGGGGCGGTCAGGTGTCGCGGCTGGACGCGATGCGTTTGGCCATCGTCAAAAGCGAAGAGCGCCATCCCGTAGTAACTCCAAATTCACCCCGCGTTGT